>DHJK01000212.1:776-5012 GCA_002404295.1 Legionellales bacterium UBA4722 | reverse complement strand
ATAATACTGAATCAGTAGTTCTGAGCTTGCAATAATTTAATTTAAATAAAAAATAAATATTTTTTTAACTAGTTGCGCGCAAATTTGAGCTGTTGCGGCTGACCACAATGAGTTCTTTCTTTTGCTTACATTTTTTAGCAATGTAGTTCTTATATTAGTTAGTCATAACAACTAGTTAGTCATAACAACTTATTCTGCGTTTATTTTGAGCTATTAAATATCCACGTATTGTAGCAAAAAGGAACAAATAGTCAATATTTATTACATATTTATTACATGATCTGTTTATTTACATAGGGTTATAAGCATATTTCGGATTTGTTGTGTAAATAATTGCGAACCAAGCGCTTTAGCTCTTTGAAAATTCGAGAAAACTTGCTTAAGATTGTCCCGACAAAAAATACTTTAGGTGGAAGGATTAATGAAGAAAAAATACGGCGTTTGCAACTGGAAATGGGCTTTTTGCGGAAGGTCTGCATTTATGCAATAAGCCCAATTGGATGCGAATTATTTTTTGTATATCAAACCGAACTATCCGATGTCCTCCCGGGTTTCCTTGCATGAGACAAGACTGTTGCATACGAAGGCGTTGATGTGGATGTGGTGCTGGAAATGCTTGTGGTTGTGTGTGCCGTCGTTGCAAAAAGGCCTGTTATAGCAGGGCTGCCGAGTGGTGGTAGTGATGCAGTAAGTGTGCCTACTCTTCTGGGTCTTGAAAGTGGGCTGGGGCTTGTGATTGCATGTAGAGTAGGAGAAGCCATTGATTTATTTTCATCTACCCGTCTCATGTCGCGTAACTCTGGGCTAGGCGTAGTACCCGACAGACTTCGCTGTCTGTTTAAACCAGATATCGGTGGACTCATCGCAATCGCTATGGGTGAAAATAAACCTTTTAATTCTCCATAAGAGCCATGAGAATTCATTCTATGTAAATAATTATCCGGTTTTTCTTGTTTTTTTGCAGGTAAGGTGTCAATTCTTTTCTGCAAAGCAGTTATTTCATGCTGTTTATTAAAATAAACATAGATAGTTATTATTTTTTCTAGTTGTTCACGTTCTTCTTCGGGTTGATGTAATTGTTGATAAATAAGCGCAAGCTGCTTATGACACTCGGCAACGCAAAGATAAGGTTTACCTTGATATTCCGCCAAGTAAATTTGTAGTGCTATATGGCAAGATGTGAGCGCTGCATTTAGTTGATTCGATGCGAGCTCAATGCCAGCTAATTGCATATAACTCTCTGCCACCCAATGTGTTGTAGATCCATAAATGTTTAATCTAATTTTTAAAGCTTCATTATTATATTTTATCGCAAGATCTTTATGTATTTTATTTTGACTTGTTAAAAATAATAGACTGTATGCTGTAGATAAATGCGTATTAACTTCTGCAATCGTTGCATTTTCATCATTGTTTTTTGTTTTATTATAAAAAAATAATGCTTTTGCGCATAATTCAATGGCATCTTGAGTCGTACTTGGGTTGGTTGCTTTTGTTCTTGCTAAATATGTTTGGCAATTTGCAACGAGAGCCGCGTTTATATTTTTACATTTCCCATATATATGCAGGGCTTTCTCATACTCTGCAGTCGATTGTGCAAAATTATGTGCATGATAATGCGTATTACCTAAATAAATATGACATTCTGCAGATACAGAATTATAACCAGAACCGTGAATAGTATTGCATATATGTAATGCTTCATTGTGATGAATCAATGATTGCTCTAGATTACCTAATTCATTATAGGTAACACCAATTTGATTGCACGCATCAATTGCTTCAGGATCTGAAAAATCACTGATCGTGGATCGAATATAATAAATTCTTCTTGCAGCCATATTTGCATTTTCATGATTTCCCGTCACTGTTCGATGATAATCAAAAATGATAGTATACAATTTTGTAAGATAAACGCTAATTGAGTCATGCTTATCATCTTTTTCATTTGCTAAATGGATGATGTGGGTAATAAATTTCTCTATATGCGGTATCAGAAGATGCGCTTTTGCAAAAGCTTCTTTATTTGTTTTATCAAGTGGATACAGGCGGCAAAAATGATTTGTTATATTTTTTATATAGGATTTTAATGCATGTGGTGCGCTGAGTTGATTCGCATGACAATGTCGAATAGCTGCTTGCGTAAACCTATACATTTGCAAATCAGATTGATCAATGATGGAAAGCACATGATGAGGTCTAATGATCATGATATTGGCATTGAGCTTATCATCAGGCCAGCCCAATATTTTTTTTAAAAAGCGAGTTTCAATTTTTTGGTGATTGATATATGAGCAGAGGATCAGTAAATCATTGGCGTCTTTGCTATGACTGTTAATTTGCTGGAGGATCATTTCATAAGTGGCTGGTATAGTCGTATGGTAATGTGCTCTGGCTGCTTTATTAGGCTTTATGACGGATAATAATTTTATGCCTTGTTTTTCTGAGTAATCTTTTTTAAATACTTCGGCAGACACGTGATACAAATTCATATAAGAAAAAGCATAATAAAGTGCTAATGGGATGTATTCCAATTCTTTAGCTAATTCTTCTCCGCCTTTTTGATAACCAGAGCCACCATCCGCAATAGTTTGAAAATATTGCTCTGCTTCGTCTGACGTGAATGGCTTTAATAGAATGCTACAGTATCCTTGCCAATCAGGGCTGCGCGTTGTAATTAATACTTGCTGCTCTGAATTTAAATTATCAGGCAGTAAGCCTTCTAGTGCTTCTTCGTTTTCAAGCTGATCAAACACTATTGTCCAGTTGGTGTAGGATGCTAATTCTTCGCGAATAGTTTGTAATTGCCTGTCTTTCGGCTGCGCGACTAATAATTCTGTAGATCTTAATAATATTTCTCCGAATGCTATCCATTCCGTATCCAATGCTTTTGCATCTATCCAAAAAATAAAAAGTTTTTCTTTTTTATGTTGATTAATATAGTTAATAGCTAATTGTGTTTTACCAATTCCCGGCATACCTTGAAGAACAACAATGGGTTTTCTACCCGCCGTTGCTTCTCTTTGAAAGCGTGCTTCTATTGATTCCATGTGGGTATTGCGTTGTATCGTGTTTAACGTCATTTGAGGAATGCTTTGTAACATACGCACTTGATCAATCGGTGTTTGTTTTTTTTCTCCGGCTTCAGTAGGAGACGCAGGCGATTCTTCTGGAGAATCACTGGTAGATTCTGATCCTATCGCGGGTGAAAGGCTTCCTTTGGGAGTAAGGCTTGCAAATTCGCCTAATAGTTGATTGCTTAAAGGTATTCGTAGAATATCTATTTGTGTGAGTAAATTAAGAAGCCCCGTACTTTCAACGCTATTTGTTGGATAGACACCGTTTGGCATAAAGTTATTAATTAATGTATATCCTGCACCTTTTCCTTTATGCTGAAAGCTAGCATAAAGGCTTTTAAGTGCGCCAACAGCATTGGTTCGTACTATTTGATTGCGAGCATTTGTTAATGCGGCTAGCGTGCGAAGTACTTCCATTCTTAACTGATCATCGCCATTGCCTTTTCCTTGTCGTTTTAGAAAACTAATATCAGCATGCCATGTTTCTTTTTGAATATACATATTTTGCAGCAGTTCGATGGCTAAACAGCGTATCCCACTTTCAATAGAGCTGTTTAAGACAATACGTTGTACCAGTTCGAATATGCCATAGCTTAAATCTATTTCACGTTTCGCATGTTGAATTACAAGAGATAAGCTATTTTTGAAAATAATAAAATTGTCGGGGCTTGTAACTGCATCACCTAATTTTGCTTCTAGCATAATAATGTGTGCGTACCATTCTTTTTTAGCAATATCCGTAGTCTTTGTTCCCTCTAATACGGTTAACACGCCTCCTGCGGCACCGCTTAAATCAGCTGATTGCAGAGAAGATGCGATGGTGATTAAGCCGTTTAGTAATTTATAACCTCGCATGCAGTTTTCTTTCCACGCTGGATCTTTATCATGGTCAATGCGTGCAAGTGATTGATGCATCAATTTGGCGCGATAAGCTAATGGTTGAAAAGTACTATCACTTAACGATTTAAATAAGGCTACTTGACGTGTCCAAAGATCTTGATTGGCCACTCTAAGCTGACCTAGGCTCAGCGCAAGCCATGTGACATGTAATGCATCTATGCTATTAATGAGGTCATGATACGATTGTGCATGTTTGTGTGTTGCAACAATTATTTTTTCTAGTACTTCCGTTACTCTTAATAATGTATCAATATTATTT
>DHJK01000212.1:0-627 GCA_002404295.1 Legionellales bacterium UBA4722 | reverse complement strand
CAATATCACTAATTTGAGTGTTTGCAAAAACGAGGGGTTTGTAAAAAATTGTTGTTCCAGCAAACAAGTAAATAGAAATTTAATAAATTCTTGATCTTGAATGTGTGCAAATTCTATAATTTCACGTAATTCTTCTGGGCGACCGCCACTTTTTTTAATATGCAATACGGCTCTGTGTGCAATGCTTAACAATACCTCTCTTTCTTGCTTAACTTCAGTAAGTTCTGTGACCATTGTTTTTTGTTCTTTAGCAAGATCATTGCCATCAGTTCTGAGTAAAGGAGCGGGGGATTCCACTTCTAGTCTTTTTTGACGCGCATTGATATTATTAAATACTTCAACAAAAATTTTGGTATCAGGTATAGGGTGTAGTTTATATTTTTTAAGCAGTTCAATTTGTACATGTGTATTACTATAAATAACTGGGCTTAAGGGTAGGGTGTCTTTTAATTCAAGCTGAGCGGGTCTCGATGTTTTAGGTTTTCTTCTTTTGGCTGGCATGCTTGCATCCTTATTTGCTTTATCAGTTATGTTTCTGCCCGACATCAATGATTTAATTTCTCTCCATGAGATAGAGCGCTTAAAAGAGGATCATATATTCTCTTAACAAATAAATATTTTACTTTT
>DHJK01000064.1:242-11068 GCA_002404295.1 Legionellales bacterium UBA4722 | reverse complement strand
GTAAAAAACCATTTAAAAATAAATCTTAAAATTAAAAATAGCTTTTTTGAATATTTTTTCAAGTTAGTAGAATTCATAAATATCTCGCAAATGCTGATGATTTAATATTATACCTAAATGTAGCAAGGATCACTTTTCAATGAGTATGCAAAAACCCTGTGAAGCATTACTTAGACCAGTACTGGAATGGCTAACATCAGTATCCGCTTGGGCAGTAACCTATTTTATTATACGCTTCTCTGATTTTTTTATAATACCAAGCCAGTACAAAAAATGGCTTATAGTCGGACTATTTGTCTTTGGCTGTCACCGATTTAAACAAGGCTACCGTATTTATCGCTACCAAAGAAATTTAAAGCGCATGCCTATCTATGCTGTGACTTCAAAAGAACTACCTGTGAGTAACAAAAAACTATTCTTAGGTAAAGGATTCCTTTGGACAGCACAACATACACAACGTTTACGTGATCTGGACTTAAGTTACAATTTGCATTTTAAGTATCCATCGGCACTAAAAAACTGGGCAAGGCAAAAAGAACTACTTTGGGAACAAAAGCCATTACTAAAGCGAATAACAAAATTATTTAAAATTGATAATTGCTTAAACCCATTTCGCCCTTACCCTGAGCTAGGTGGCGAACCCTGTATTCACGGCATTTCTGACAAAGAAGAAAATATCGCAATCAATCTAGTCGAACGCGCTAGTCATTTACTAGTGCTGGGACTGCCGGGCGTTGGTAAAACCCGCTTTGCTGAAATATTGATTAGCCAAGACATCCGCCGTGGTGATGTTGTTATTGTTCTCGACCCTAAAGGTGACGCTGATTTACTGCGCCGCATGTACATAGAAGCAAAACTCGCAGGACGCGAAGAAGATTTTATGGTTTTTCATTTAGGCTTCCCAGAAGTGTCATGCCGTTATAACCCAATCGGCAATTTTACTCGGGTTACCGAAGTCGCAAACCGTATCTCAAATCAACTACCCGGCTCTGGTGAATCGGCAGCATTTAAAGAATTCGGCTGGCAATTCATTAACTCTATTGCCATGGCACTCGTTGCTATGGGAGAAAAACCCGATTATCAAAAAATGAAATTCTATATTACAAAACTCGATGTGTTATTAGAGCGATATCTCAATTTTTGGTTATCGCAAATCGATCCACAACTTGAAAATTGGATTAGCGATTATATCAAAGAAAAGTCCACAGAAAACACTAAACCAACGAGATTAAAAGCACTGACGGCTTATGTAACAGAACATCAACTCAATCAAAACTCTATTTTTGACGACTTACATAACGCATGTCGTTATGACAGAGAGTATTTCAGTAAAATCACAGCTTCATTAGGCCCCTTGTTAAAAAAATTAACTACAGGAAAATCGGCCGAATTATTATCACCTGATTATGAAAACACTCACGATGACCGACCGATACTCGATTGGTTACAGGTCATTCGCAATAAAAAGATTGTTTATGTGGGGTTAGATGCTTTAACTGACCCTGTAGTTGCTGCAGCCGTAGGTAATGCAATGTTCTCCGATTTAGTCTCTGTCGCAGGTCGATTGTATAAGTTCGGCCTGCATGATGGCTTTAATCCATCCTCCAGTTGGCAAGAAACCTTGCCTCGTATTTGCGTCCACTCAGATGAGTTTAACGAAATCATTGGCGATGAATTTATTCCTCTGCTTAATAAAGCACGCGGTGCAGGCTTTACCGTAACAGCCTACACCCAAACATGGTCAGATGTAGAAGCGCGATTAGGCAGCGCAGCTAAAGCAGGGCAAGTTGCAGGTAATATCGGCACAGTGGTGATGTTTCGCTGTAAAGAAGCTGCCACTGTTGAAATGCTATTAAATCAACTACCAACAGTTCCTATTCTTCGAATTTTACCCGCTTCAAGCGCACAAGATACACCTCTTGGCGCAGACGACACTTACTATCAGTCTAGTAATGAAGACCGCTTTGTACAGAGCGATCAACGCCTCATCGAACAAAATGACGTGCTGAACTTACCAAAAGGACAAGCATTTTGCTTACTTGAAGGCGGTAAATTATACAAATTACGTATGCCACTGCCAAAACATACAGAGATCGATATCCCTAATGATATAGCAACACTTGTTCTTGGTATGCGCACTAAACAAAATAATCCATTATAAGGTTCCCAATGCTTAATTTTAAGAAAAAACCGCTGGTTTCAGCGGGGCTAACTGCGTGCCTATCTGGTCACGAGATCGTAGAGCTTCCACAAATAAAACACTCTGTTAACGAAATACGAAATTTAGTAAGCGCATCGCATGAAGTATATGAAGCATTGTATCTTGAAACTCTTCATCGGTTAGCTGAGTTTTGCCAAGCGATGCCATTTTCACAGATGCAATTCAACGTGCCTTATGGCATGTTGAAACGCCAACTAACCTTAGCGATTGCTGTATTAAAAATACGCCGTAGCAAATTACTTCCTAAAAATGCAGGAACAGAAACTATTTCTGCAGAGGATGCAGCATGGACATACGCACTTTTTTCATCAAGTCTATTAAGTGATATTTATTCAATACAGCAAGATCGAAAAGTAACATTACATCGTGCCAATGATGATCCAGCAGGTGTCTGGGCACCAATTTCCGGCTCTCTATTTGAAAAAACCTGCCATTACCGCATGGAATTTACAGAACAAGAGCCTGCGACTGAGAAAAGTATTTTCATGGCAGCCATATCTGGCCGCATTATATCGCCCGCAGCAATTCGATGGCTGGCTAGTTACCCAGCGCTATATTCTTGCTGGTGGAAAACAATTTTACACGAAACGTGCAATGACAACGCTTTGCAAGAAATCATAGAAGAGGCAGCAAAAAAATCAAACACATTACTTTTCAAAATAGAAGAAAAAACTACCTCACCTCTTAATAGCGCGACAGTTTTTGATAAATTCATTGCATGGTTAGTTATTAAAATAAATGAGAGTCCAGTGCAGATATTTCAAGTTCAAAAAGGACTATTTGTCAGTGAAACATTTGTCAATGATTTTGTAAAAGAAACTGCTCAATCTGATAGCACACTTTTTTTACGAGAGTTAATGAACGCCAATTATTTAATCTTAAAAGAGAATAGCTTTTACCACTCTTTTGCTCCTATAAAATTTGAAAATAGACGCATACTCAACGGCATAATATTAGATAGAAATTTATTACCAAAATTATTAAAAAACCTTCCCATTAACAATGATTTTAAAGACAACATTCAATTATGAGGTCAGCCATGCAACTTGATGAAAATAAGCACGTCGATTCGAAAGAAAATCCCATATTGTCCGATTTAACGGCCTATGGACAAATAACCCTACATACTAGGCTCGCTCAATCCTTATTTAATTGTTCATGGAAGCATGGAAAACTCGGCCTTGTGCAATTCGCAAGTATCATGACCAAGATATCAAAAGCGGGAAGAGAGGACGACCCTTATGCAGACTGGTATCTATTAAAAGCCTATCAAGCATTATTTGATGTACGAGAAAAATTAAAATCTATTGAACTGATACTTGCACAACATTTAGATAACTTACGAGGCGTTAAAGTAACTTTATCATCAACCGGCCAGTCCCTTCATTTTCCTTTGCAGTTTTCAACACCCTATGGCTTCATGGGCGCCTATCTGCTTGCCGACGCAGACTATGTTTTTCGCCAGATAGCAACGCTCAAACATATTGGCATATTTTATCCCGAAGACATCACAGTCAGAAAAATCGTTCATTATTTACAAGATGCATTTGCCCTATCTAGATACTGGCGTCATACAGGCATCACCCGTAAAGATGTGATAGCTAACACAGAGCCATACCAAAAAGCCAAAGCATTAATGGGCGAAATACCCGAAGCCGTATTAAAAAATCAAATCGAATTTTCATTGCTGCTAAAGAAAAAATAAGGATAAAAAAGTGCTTCCAATGATTTTGATGGATGTCCCATTGCAGTGTATCAATAATGCTGCAATAACATATCACGTCCCGGCGAAATTAATTATTTCTATTTTACAGATTGAGCGCGGTCAATCAGGAAAAATAATAAAGAATAAAAATGGTACTTATGACATAGGCATCATGTCCGTTAATTCTTTATGGCTGCCAGAGTTAAAAAAGCACGGTGTCTTCGAACAAGATATTCTATTTAATTCATGCAATAACATCATGATCGGAACTTGGATATTAAGCAAAAAAATTGCGAGGCGTGACGATCTATTAGTTGGAATTGGGGATTACAATTCCCATTACCCGCCTTTTAATCAAAAGTACTCTAGCAAGGTGAAAATGCGTTATGACAACATGACATTATTACTTAACGAGCCAACTAAAATGATTCTCTAAGATTTATGAATAATACACAGTTAGTAAGCCTCTTCTGCCTTGATTTTGGACGATTTAACCTTGAATAGCAATAGGAAAGTGCCTAACTCCTTATTTAATCTGCTGTTTAAGTTAATGCCTATTTACCACAATATAGTATATAATGTACGCAAACTGATTCTATAAACGAGAGAGCATGATGACGAACCCTGCTACTACAGAAAATAAAACTACTACCGCCGTCTTATTGAGTGAATTAAAAGAACCAGAATCAAAAAGACAAGCACGTGAAACTCCAGTCGTTAATGTGAAAGTTAATTACTTGAGTTGCCCATCATTACAATTAGCAGTCAATATTTTAAAGAAAGACAAAGATGATAAGAAAGATAATAAAAGTGCTACTCAATTATTTGATGAACTCGAGCATAAGTATAGTTTTGTTTGCACGTCAGAAAATCCAGAACAACCAACGCCAGGAACAATCTATATTAAGGTTGTTAATGATGGGATATATTATGAAATTCTTGATCAAAATATTGAATTATCTCATATTGGAGTTATAGAGTGGAAAGATCTTCCAGAAAATTTTCCACGTAGTTATGTAAAAATAATAAATTCTGCAAGTGAATGTTTATCCATTATTTTAGCCAACACACCTGTAGGAAATAGAACTGTTACTCTCTCTATAGAACATGTAATGAGTCTATTTAATGAATTTGACAAATACAGTGCAGAAAAAAAAGAGCATGCAGCAGCGCATGCATTAACGCTGACTCCTAAAAAAGCCAAGGCTTATTTAGAAGAGGCTGATGAATTGGCGCGAGACGAGCAACTGATTTTCGAACAAGCACGAGCCTATTTAATGCAGGTAGTGCTTGAACAGTTGAACAGAGAATCAATTACGCCCAAAATCGAGACGCCTACAGAAAATCCCGAAGTTTCTATTTCTAACACGCCATGGAATTTTTTAAAATTTTTTATAGTGATGTTCGTTCAATACGCACCAATGATATTTTTTAGTTTGTTTAATGCAAGTGAGTCTATGGCATCACTGACACCTTATTTATTTTTCTTTTCTCCTCATGTGCTGACTGCACTTGGGGTAATATGTGCATTAAATATGGTTGGAGGAACAATTTGTTTTTATGGACCAGATATAATGAAATGGTTTAGAATAAACTTTACTAATACTGTTCCACCACTCCATTCTGTCTATCAGCAACAATTAGAAACTGCTGAAGCTATTAATAAACAATTATTGGCGTTTGATTTCTTACCATTTCAAACTCATCAAGAATATTATAAATTTTCAAAGGCCATTGGCAATCATTTATGTGCAATTCCCTCACAAGCAAAAAAGGATAGTTTACTTGCTACTATGGCGACAGCGGTTATGACTGTATTGACTGGAATTGAAGCTTTAAGTAATGCGGTTTTTTTAGGGGCAATGATATTAGGGTTGATACTTTGCGCTTTTACCTTCTCAACCCTTACTCCTCCTATCATGGCAGCTTTCGTAGCCAGTCATGCTTTAGGTGTTTTGCTGCTTTCAGTTCCTATTGGATCGTGTCATGCTTTGGTCCATTACATCACGCGTATTACCAGCGCATCTAGATTATTTGATTTAGATAAAGATGCACGTAATGCTGTAGAACAAAAACGTAGTGCTTTTGTTGATAAGAATAATAGCATTAATCAGCAGTTAAATAATCGCCAGCATATAAAAAATGAGCATGAAGAAACACAAAAAAATAAGACTATGAACAAACCATATTTAGTTGAAATTAAAAACCCAGAACTAAAAGGTAAGTTAGATAAATTGCAGTCCAAAAAATCTGAAAGCCGGTGGTTAAGAGCGCAAACATGTAGAAGTAGGTACTTCTATGATGTAAAAATAATTAAAATTGAACCTGCAAAGCAAGAAGTACAGGGCGGATTAAATGCATTAGACTCCAAACAATCCACAACTAGGTGTTTCAGTGCGTAAAGGAATTCAGCTATAAAATATTTCATGATATAATGATTAAATTCAACATAGTCAAACTACAAATAATAAATTAAAGCTCAGTCGTCATTCTGCACGACTTTAACCCGCAGAATTAGTCCAGCACAGCGTGATGAAAGTCTGGTCACCATTGCAAAATGGTTCACGCAATAATTACAATCCTGTAATTATTTCTTTACCCCGCTTCATTTTTTTTCACCAACCCTCAAGGGAAACTCTTTCCCATTGGGGTAGTGGTTTCTCTTTGAGGTTTTTTTATTAACTTAAAGGAGAAATCCCTATGTCATCATTAAATCAAGTTATGTTAATCGGTAATCTAGGCAAAGACCCTGATGTATTGCAGGTTTCTGAGCTAGGCAGTTTTGTAAGGTTGTCAATTGCGACTCATAAAAAGTTCAAAACCAGAAATGGCGAGGAACGGGAGGATACACAGTGGCATACCGTGTATTTAAACAATCGTATAGGAAGAATAGCTGCTACGTCTCTTAAAAAAGGCGCAAAAATATTCATCTCAGGCGAATTGCGAGCCCATGATTGGCAAGACAAAGAAGGACAAGTGCATCGGATGAGTGCGATTTATGCAAGGGAAATGAAATTCCTTAGCTATAAATCGCTTGAAAACGAAGTACTGGAATTTTTTGACGAAGACAATGCTTATGAAAAAGCTAAACAGGAAATTGACCAAACATTAGGTCGGTCGCCTACTGATGCTGCTTAACATTCACCAATGACACCTGTGCAGGCGGCTTGCTGCACAGAAACACTTTTTACAAGAAAGAGCATTGAAGAGTTCAAAATGTCATCAATCGTCTCATTTACAACACATGATTTTAATTTAAAAGGAAGGTATACTATGCAAAACTCACAAGCAAAAGATTTATTTCAACTCCAAACTGAACTAATAGAAATGAAGGTAGATATGGCAGTCAGCAAAGCAATAGATCGTGCAGTCACACAACTCAGTGATCTTATCGCTGGTGTTCGTGATGAAGTACATGGACTGAGAGGTGAGATGAATGCGCGTCTTTCGTCTGTTGAACAACGTTTGATTGCTGTTGAAACCAAGTTAGGTATAAAGAATATATTTCATACAGAAATTCGCTCTAGAACGCTAGACTACAGCTTTAAAGCTGGCTGGTTAGCGCTTGGAGGTGGGATTATGTATGTTATGGTTCTTGTCCACACATTGTTAGTCAGATAAGTTTTTTTCTCTCATCCGCTGAGGAGCTTTTTCCTCAGCGGAAAAGGTTTCCTCAGTTTTTATCAAAGGAAACCTTTATGAAAACTCACCTAAAACACATCGAGGATAGTGATTCACTCATTATCAATGCATTACGATGTTTAGAACTACGGTTACACCATCACTCTGCAATACTGAATAACTCTCGCAATGTTCGTGCATACCTGCGATTACAGTTAGCAGAAGAAGAGAGTGAAGTGTTTTCTGTATTATTTTTAAATACTCAGCACCGTTTACTCGCTTTTGAAAAACTTTTTCGAGGTTCGATCAATGAAGCAGTTGTTTATCCAAGGACGATTGTGCAAAAAGCATTGCAACATAATGCTGCTAAAGTAATTTTAGCGCACAACCACCCCTCTGATAACTGCCACCCTAGCACTGCAGATAAAGAGATAACCGAAGCGATTCGGAAAATCCTCGATCTGATTGATGTAAAAGTGGTCGATCATGTGATCGTGTCGAGACAAGGTAGTTATTCATTTTCTGAGCACGGGTTGCTTTAATTTTTATATATCCACTCTGCGGGGAATTCTCCTCGCAGGAGACTTCTCCGTTATTTTTTAATTACAGGAGAAGTCATGATGGATCATGTTAAGTTAAGTTCGTTAGCTCGGCGTATTAGGTCATATAATTTATATCAGTACTGGGATAATAACAAATTAGTGTATACAGAAGGAGTGCACTGGTTTGCTGATAAACTAAAATGTTATTGGCTGATTGATGAAATCGGCCGTGTGATATTTCAGAAATTGTTAGCTGAATACTTTAGTTCATTCTACAGTATACAGTTATTAGTCCACGCTGATTGCACTGCTATTATCACGGTTGGAAACGAAAACGATGATACTTACTTTGAGCACAAGATTAACTGGACTGACTGTCCAATTATTGGAGAGCCAGTTAGTTTCTATCTATGTGAGTCCGAAGAGTATTATTGTTTGATGTTGCCAAGTGAATATTAAGTCATCACAATTCAAGCCCCATTATTTTGGGGCTTTTTTTTGTCAGGTTAAAGTCGGTCTTTAAGCGCGCGTCACTAGTAGACATCGAAGATGTCTGTAGTGACGCGCGCGGCTTTTAAAATATCATCATAAAAATAAATGAGTTACAACCCACATGCGTCACTTTTTTGTCGTGACGACAAAAAATATACCAGTATTTTTTTATAAAAAAATCACAAAAAAATGTTTTTGACATTTCCCTATAATTCATTGATAGTATCTAAACAGTCGATGCCTTACACGACACTAAAACGTAAGGTAAGACCAGCGCAGCATGATGAAATTCCTGGTCGCAATTGTAAAATTGTTCATGCAATACTTCACTGAAACGTGATTATTTCTTCTCCCAGTTTTCATCATTATAATGATTTTCCACACCTAAGCGATGCGCGAATCACTCAAGCATCTTTCATTTATTAAACAGTTTCACAACTGTTTTGCAAACGCTTTGAAACTCTATAACAAGAGTTTTTTATTGCTTATAGCGCAACAAAGTTGAGCAATTCTCAGTAAGGCAAGCTGTAGAAATACAGCAATTAAGCGTGACATTTATGTCATTTCATTAATCTTTTAAATTTAACAGGAGGTACATGAAGTAAAAAATAGTTCTCATAGTTATAAAACCCTAATAAATCGTCTCTTTGCAATGCAAATTGCGATCTATTTTCGCACGGCGAAATAGATTGAGATGCTTAACACTTAGCAGCTAAAGCCGTTATAGGGCAATGTGAGAAAAAAAAAGGTAAACAACAATGGGCATCCGTCACGATTTACAGCGTACTCTATTTCAGTTGTTAAAACATAACCGCGATGGCTCCTACGCGACCCAGCATGATAGAAAAAATATTCTATTTAAATTCGCCGAAGATTTAGTCTCTCTAGGCTACGCACTACGTGATATCAAAGGTCTGAAAGAAAAACATATCACCGCTGTAGTCAAATTCTGGCAAAATAAAGGTTTATCCAATGCAACAATAAAAAACCGCACAGCCTGTTTACGTTATTTATGCATGCGAATCAATAAAGTGAACATCATCCCTAGCAACAATAAGCTCTGCATCAGCAAACGCACCTATGTACCCATCATCAACCGTGCCTTACACCATCCAGATTTTTCTAAAGTCACCAACCAATACATCCGTATCTCCCTAGAATTACAACGCGTATTTGGCCTTCGCCGCGAAGAAGCGCTCAAAATTAAACCATGGCAAGCAGACAAAGGCGATCATTTATCCCTACAAGATTCATGGTGCAAAGGCGGCAGAGGAAGAACCATCCCCATTCAAACCGATGAACAACGACATTGGCTCATTCAAGCGAAAAATCTAGTTCAAGGCAAAGACCTATCACTCATCCCACCCAAAAAATCCTACATCCAACAACGCTACATCTACGACAAACAAACCATCCGCGCCGGACTTAAAAACCTCCATGGTCTACGTCATGCATATGCTCAGCAACGTTACAAACAACTCACTGGCTGGGAAGCACCTATTAATGGCGGTCTTAAAGCCTCTGCTTTGACTCCCGAACAAAAACAAACTGACTACCAGGCACGTATGACTTTAACTGAAGAGCTCGGACATAGTCGCGAGCAAATTACAGTTAATTATTGTGGGCGGTAAGTTGTTATGTGCAGTAGACAAAAAAAGTTTAATTCTTAGAATGGGTTAGATGAAAACTACTGCGCATAATGCATACCTAGGTAGATAATTTTGAAGGATTGGAGTTGACTTGGTCTTGATGTTTCTAGCATAGTGGATAATTGCACTGTGCGTAGGTTATAAAGGAGGGGGATTATGAAGTTAGGCGAGTATAAAATAAACTACATCATGATGCTAATATCATTCTCCGCAAGCAAAAAAATGCTATTGGTGCGCAAGGGTAAACAAGTTCAATAAATAGAATGGTCTTAACTGGCTAGCTGTCGAGGTTAAAAAAGTGCGCACAAATACTCTTTATGTTGATTTAAAAAAGCTATATGAATCAGGTGAATGTGAAGCCTCGCTAATAATACGTTTAATGCTTGCTTGTAATGATATAGCACTTGCAAATCACTGCATGTCGAATTTTAAAAATAATGAATTCAAGGGAATGCAGCAACATATTAAGCAAGGCGCGTTATTATATTTTGTTAGACTTCAATGCGGTCATCTAAAAGAAGCTTTATTTCTTATTAAAGAATTAAATGAAGAGAAAGAAAGAAATTCAAAAATCCAGGTTACTTATGATAAATGTT
>DHJK01000064.1:0-176 GCA_002404295.1 Legionellales bacterium UBA4722 | reverse complement strand
CTTATGATAAATGTTCTCGGGATGCTCAGCATGATTTTATAAAATTGAATAACTGTCTATCAAAAGAGAGTGGCAGTTACAATGAATTTAAAAAAAAGGTTGAGTCAATAAGACATGCAACTGTTTTTCATTACAAAGGATAATAAAAATAAGGATAATGAAAAATTATATGTAGA
>DHJK01000096.1:3237-9527 GCA_002404295.1 Legionellales bacterium UBA4722 | reverse complement strand
TATAAGAAATATTTTCTTCATATTTTCAATAGAAATCAGCCATCATTCATATGGGAGTTACTACAAGTTGGCGTACCAATGGGACTAATGTACTGTTTTGAAGTAGCCTTTTTCTTTGCGCTCACATTAGTAATGGGTTCTTTGGGTAGTCAACTGTTAGCAGCCAACCAAATTGTTATGCAATATATGTGCGCATTGATGATGGTTGTTTTCTCTGTTGCGCAAGCAATCACCGTGCGCATGGGGCATTTGCTAGGCGCTAGAGAACCCGTATCGGCTAAAAATGCAAGTTATACAGGTATCTGTATATCGGGAATGTTCATGGGTGTTATCGCAATCTTTTACTGGATATTTCCCACCTTCCTCATATCGGTAGATATTGATGTGCATAATCCTAGCAATGCGGTAATGGTCAGTGAAATTAAAAAATTATTTGCAATTAGTGCAATATTTCAAATTCTTGAAGCAATACGAATTTCATTGTTTGGTGTATTACGCGCCTTGAAAGACACTAATTTTACACTGTTAATATCCATTATCAGTTTTTGGTGTATTGCACTTCCAGTTGGATATTTACTTGCTACTTATTTTGAGCTCGGTAGCACGGGGCTTTGGTGGGGGATGGTGATGGGCGCTAGCGTCAGTGTGATATTGCTATACTGGCGATTTAAATCAAAAATGCGTCACTATAATCCCCATGAATTTATAACAGAGGAATGATGAAAATGCATGAATTAAATTTTCCTTATGAAGTGTCAATTAGTACTGATCAAGAATGTGAGTATATCAGCGATGAAATTACGCACTTTAAAACTAACGGAGTCAGGAAGCATTCTTGACATGAATATAGCTGACTTAAAATTAGGATTTAAATCAAACAATAACCTCTCCCCCATCAATTATATAATCTTGTCCTGTTATAAAATCAGACTCATTTGATCCCAAAAATAAAGCTAGATTTGCAACATCAATCGGTTTCCCAGTTCTACCTATAGGTATTGTTTTTTCCATTTGGCCCATTTCTGTAGGATCGATATTAAAGCGCTCATGATTAATGATATTGCCTGGATTGATACAATTAACATTAATATTGTGCTTTGCTAGTTCAACCGCTGCTGCCCTCATTAATCCATTCATTCCTGCTTTGGATGCCCCATAATGAGAGAATCCAGAAATACCGAGTTTTTCACCTGCCACTGATGAAATAAATATAATTTTGCCACCTGAATGTTTTTTCATTATTACAGATACATATTTTAAGGCAATAAAAGCACCTGTTAAATTAACATCAATTACCTCTCTCCATTCGCTTAGGCTTAGATTATCAATCGTAGAACGAGGATATATAGCTGCGCTATTCACTAGAATATCAATTTTATTGTGCTGCTGCTCAACTTTATTTAAAAAATTAGCGACATGATCTTCATTTCGCACATCAAGTAATTCACAAGAGGCAGTACCGCCATCCTGTTTAATTTCAGCAACAGTATTTTCAAGTTTAGATAATGTAAGGCCTGCAATAACAACCTTGGCTCCCTCGAGCGCATATTTTTTAGCAATAGCTTTACCTATCCAACTACCGCCGCCGATTATCACAGCAGTTTTATCTTTTAATTTTGAACTAATCATCTAATTTTCCTATTGGTAACAAGAATTGATCATGTGACATAGATTTTTGTCGATAACGATAACGACCGTTTATATTACACTTTATGGTATATCTTTACTGTTTTGCTGCTAATAATATTGACCTGATAGGTATCTCCAACTTTAATTAGCTTCACCGCATCGGAACCTTCTTGAACAAAAAATAAATTATCTTTCTCTTGATGCAGCTCCATTTCCATTGTGTACCAAAATGAAAGAAACAATTTATCATGATGCAGGCTAATTGTAAGTTCATCTTCCTCACATTGATACGTTCCAGCAAATCCACTGTATTCACAAATATCGCTAATCAGTATCTCTGACCTTTGAATTGCCTCAAATCCAGAGATATTATAGACATCTGCTATGCTATAAGTAATTTCATCGATTAAACTAAAGGCAGCATCATTATTAACCATAACCACCAAACCTTTCCCTTCCTCAGGAAATGCCATAAATCGGCCAATGAATCCTTCATTCCCACCGTCATGTGCAATTTTCAAAATTTTTGAGTTACCTCCCAAAAAAAAGCCAAGTCCCATCGCCTCACTGATTGTGTCGCTAAACCAATTTTCAATTTTAATTTGCGGTGTAATGGCTTCCTGAATAAGTGCTGGATCTAAAATACCCGGCTGTTTTTGTAACAACTTAAAAAACTCGATCATATAATTTGCCAAATCAGTAGGGGTCGTCCATAAACCTGCTGCAGCCATCTCGGGATAAACATGCCATTTACCCTCCACTGCTTCACCATTAGAGTGATACCCACAGGCAACATTCAATAATGACTGCTTATCCGTGAGTGGTTGATTAAAGGTGCTTCGGTACATATGAAACGGGATTAACACATTTTTCTGCATCCAAGAATCATATTTTTCTCCAGTAATATCTTCAATAAGAAGCTGAATGATCGTTGTACCTCCGCCAGAATAGCGAAATGTCGATCCTGGCTTCTGAATCACTCGAATGGGATCGGTATTTACCTCTGGTTTTTTTCCTTCTAAGATCTCTAATATGGTTGGAATATTTTCTTCTACAGTATATCCTGGAAAGCCATGCACATTTGTGCCCGCACTATGTGAAAGTAAGTGTCTTAACGTTACTTTTTCTGCCGTGGTGAATTCGTTGTCTGGAATTTTCCATGATTTCAAATATTGGTTAACATCCTCATCCAGTGTCAACAATCCTTTTTGAACTAATATCAAGGCCCCCATTGCATTAAGTGATTTGCTAATGGATCCAGCTTGGAATAATGTCTGGTCATCAATGTTTTTAGAACCCGTGGAAAAACTAACGTTACCATAACCTTTAGCCCAATCTAATTTACCCTTATTTATTACAGCAATGCTAACGCCTGGAACTTTGTAATAAGCCATTCTATCTGACAGTGTCATCGAATGACTTGTATTGCCAGCAATTAGTATTCTATAGCGTAGCTGATTCTCAACGGCACTCGTCTTAGTAAGGTCTCTCTTAATCATTTTATTTATTCCTCGCTCAAATAACTCAACAATGAAACATCAGGAAATAATATCACCCCTAAATGAAAGATTGGAAGTGTCATCTTGGCCTCGATTACCAATGCTGTCAATGCGAGTAATATACACTTTGTTACTCATGGAAATCAGTAACGCGCTTTGTTTATTATCAATGAACTCACGGATATCTTCATTATTAAAATGCGCATTAAAGGCATCATAATTTGAAAATTTCGCAATGAGTGTAATTTCGTTTGGTTGAGCAATGCTTTGTATAACCTCATAATACTCACAACCTGGCTCTTTCCTACTAGACGCTGCACAAATTTCAAGTGCATCAAGCAACTCATCAAGTTTATCAGGCTTTGAAGTAAGATTTACATGGCAAGTAATTTTGATTGTTTTTTCATTCATAACTATTCTCTCTTTTGGTAACATTCGAGTGAAAATTCATTATTCTTCCTTTTTTAAGGTTCATAATGAGTAGGTGCAAACACCATATCTCGTATGCAAATCGTTTGTGGTTGCTGATAAATCCATAAAGCAGCTTTTGCTAAATCTTCAGCACTAATAACTTGGCTATCATTAATCGTAGAATTAGCAGCCATTAAAAGTGGTGTTAAAATTTTCGCAGGCGCAAGATTACAAATACGAATTCCATATTTAGCATTAGCCATACGGAGAGACTCGCTTAGGCTCTTAATAGCTGCCTTTGTAGCGGCATACGTTGGCATCTGTGGTCTTGCATTGCGATCAGCTACTGAACTTATATTAATAATTGTCCCTGATTTCCTCTCTCTCATTTTAGGTAAAACAATTTCAATTCCATTAATAACACCTAGCAGATTAATGCTTATCATTTTTTCATGTTCAGAATGATTCATATCAACAAAATCACCGTGTTTTGAAATACCCGCGTTATTTATCAAACAATCCACTAGACCAAATTTATTTTCAGCGATATCGATTGCATCCTTAAATGCAGCATAATCCGTTATATCAACTGGGTGGCAAATGGTATTCGGCAGATTTAATGCTTTCATGGCTTTTAAGTTCCTTGATACCAGTCCAAGAGAATACCCTGCATCTGAAAATACTTTTGCCATGGCAGCACCTATACCAGAACTTGCACCTGTAATAATTACCAGTGGTTTAGCCATCATATTTCCTATTGAAAGCTCATTTAGGTTTGTCCATTATAAATCCGGAAAAATCCGGGTTATACTTAGTCGGAGAAAATTCAATAATATCATAATCAGCAATTTGATGAACATTAAATGGATCGTTTTTAATAACAGCTTCTAATTCATTACGATCTGTCAATTGCGACAGGATAACACCACCTGTTCGAGGTATTTTTCGACCCGAAACGAAAAAATAATTTTTTCTATAACATTCATCAAGAAAACTAGCATGCTCAGCAAGATATTGATCAACTATTTCTAATGGTTTTATATAAGAAAGTAATATTACAAACATATAGGACTCCAGCAACGAAATTTAAATAATTTCCTTCATCTTTGATCAATTACTAATCAGAACCAATTCAGCAGCTATAGCGCTATATGTGGCACTGCGATTATCTATATGTGTATTTTCAGTATGCAATTTTATGTTATTACCGTAATTTTATTAAGATGCTTGAGAATTATATTTATCACTTGTTCAGGTGATTTATCTGTATTATCAATAGTTATTTCATTTCGGTGATTGGTGTGAAATACTTCACTATCGCGCGTTAATCGCGCCGATCGATCAGCATCAATAGTTTTGCAATGCTTACGACGCTCTATATTTTTCACTCGCTTTACAATAGCTTCCTCATTGCACTCTAACCTGACAGGCAGAAAAACGCTTTTTCTGCTTTCAGCTAACTGACAGATACGCTGATAAAAAATCTTTGGATATTCATCACCTTCAATAAGTTCACCTGTAAGGACAAAGCTGAAATTGCTCGGTGATAATTCCTGCATTGTTTCGAATACAATATCGAAAATTTTACCCACCTTTTTCCATGCTGCTTTTGGGATTGGCGTCAATCCATCCTGTTGAATCAAACTAAATACTGGATTAATCCATGTGTGATTATCCGCTAATTTAAAATTCGGATGCTTGACTAATTCTTTTGCCGTAGTTAATTTTCCAACACCTGCAAAACCCATTAAGAGTACAATACAATTTTCATAGTTAGAATTTTGTTTCATTCAGCACCTATAATTTTCTTGAAATTTCTTTTATCAACTCTCTAAGCCACTGATGACCTAGATCGTTCTGATCTCGCACTTGCCAATACAGCTTTGCTTGATAGTCACGCAGCTTATACGGTGGTTCATGTATCGCTAAGCCTAATGATTCAATAAACGGCTCTGCTAATTTTTTCACTGTATTAGTCATCAGCGGAGTGCCGGGCAAGGCTTGTAACGCAATCAGCGTATGCGGTGTCATTAAGCTTACTTTAACAGGGTGCCCCATCTTTTTTAACATCTCTGCAATAAAATTTTCTTCTGGTTGGCTCTCTAATGCCACAAATACTTGCGGATAGCTTGTAAATTTCTTTAGAGTTAGTTTTTCTCCTTGAAAGGCTGGATGCTTCTTATCTGCAACAATCACACCTTGATCGCTAAAAAGTTGCGTGGTCTTTAAACTTTTTGGTACTGATTTAAAATCACCAATGACCACATCCAGCTTAAGCTCTTCAAAATGTTTCAAGCTATCCAGATGATTGACAGCGTGTTGTACAATTATAACATCAGGCGCTGCATGAGTAATCGTTCTCATCAGCGTTGGCAGTAAAACAAAAGCAATATAGTCTGACATACCCACGTGAAATGTTCTAGCTGAGGTAGCAGGCTCAAAGGGTGTGTGAGCAACAAATACTGCCTCCACGTGCCGCATGGCCTCTCTTACTGGGATTACTAAACTTTTGGCAAAATCGGTAGGTTGCATTCGTCCTTGCGAACCCCTAACGAGAAGATCATCTTTGTAGAGAAGGCGTAATTGCCGCAGCGTAATGCTCATGGCTGATTGAGTGATTCCTATTTTCTCACCCGCACGTGACACATTCTCTTCAGATAACAGGGCATCCAAGGCTTTTAGCAAATTAAGGTTAAGGGTTATCATATTAGCCACACTAATACTCAGTATTAATAAAATGAATTTAACTAA
>DHJK01000096.1:0-3124 GCA_002404295.1 Legionellales bacterium UBA4722 | reverse complement strand
TGAATTTAACTAATTATACAATTAATGTACAATAATGCAAGTAAACAAAGCAAAAATAAAGAGGAGATATCTATGAAATACAGACCCGAAAAGTACTATGATAAAGATGATATGAATCATCATTGCTTTTTTCAGCCTATATCTTTTAGAAGTATTCCAAAAGAAACTCTAAAAGCAGAAAAGCAGATTGATTCTTTGCCCAGTCCTATGGATAGGTATCGTGTATCTAGACCAAGGTTAGTGCCACGTGGTTACAAATAAGAGGTAAGCCAACATGATTAGACACACTATATTATTTAAAGCTAAACAAGGGATTTCCAAACAAGCAGCTGACGCAGCATGCGCTGACTTCATCGCATTAAAAAATAAATTATCCGGGATAATCACTCTAATAGGTGGTGAATGTGATTTACATGAAGGAAAAGGGGGTAATATATTCACGCATGCATTTTCAATTGATTTTAAAAACAAAGATGCCATGGATTTATTTCTGAGTGATCCAGTGACGCATCCTGCTAAAGAGGGGATTGTGAATATCGCTGCTGGTGGATATGAAGGATTAATTGGATTTGATCTGGAGTACTAATTAAAACATAAACGGCAACGCTGACCAGAGCTCTTTTTTCAAGCTCCTGTCAGCAAGGCCTAGGCAATACTACCGACTTTGCTTCTGTCAACGAATTAACCACCCCTCTCTTACTCATTACATAACTACGCTTACACTTTTAAGATAACTCTCGCGCAGCGAATATCATCATTGCCTCGATCATAAAAACAAGCAAGTCAGGATGACGGCTGTCATAAAACACCCTAAATTCTGGAGTTTGATATAGTTGTCCAAGCCCCACATAACTTTCCTTTGTTGGTGTCCAGAAAATTTTGATTGCTTG
Source organism: Legionellales bacterium UBA4722 (assembly GCA_002404295.1). GTDB lineage: Bacteria > Pseudomonadota > Gammaproteobacteria > DSM-16500 > DSM-16500 > UBA4722. Next base: position 2,234 of record DHJK01000096.1, on the reverse strand, counting down.
ATAATGTCTTTCTACTAATTTTTGCACCTCAGGAGAGGAAGCGCTAAGTTTCTGTTCTATCGCAGTTACAAATTCCTTATGTAACTCATCACCATCACTTTTAAACTTATCCCAATCTTCTTTCTTCCAGTGTTTAACATTTTTTCGGCTTTGATCAATAACTTCCTGGCTAACTTTTCCACTATCAACCAGATATTTTTCATATCCTTTTTGTTTTTCTGAATCAAATCCATAAAAAAGTTCTTCATTACGCATTTTAGTTTTACCTCTTAAGAGTAAGATAGTTTTATCAATGGTCTTGAGTAATGCCTGTGTACGATCAAGATCATTTTTGAGGATTAATTTATGAGAATTTAAAGCTTCAACTTTATCAAAGTCATTCCCATTCACAATTCTCTGTATCTCATTCAAAGGAAAACCTAGTTCACGGTAGAATAAAATTTGCTGTAGCATTAAAAGCTGCTCTTCTTCATAATATCGATAATTGTTGTCGCCATAATAAGCGGGCTTCAACAACCCTATTTCATCATAAAAATGAAGTGTTCTAACACTCACTCCTGATAGCTTTGCTAATTTATTTACTGTGTAATGCATATGAATTCCTCTAAACGATCCATTGCCACCTTAAGGTATTACGTAACGTTAGAGTCAATAGCTTAATGTAATTTTTTTCTCAAAAAGATAACCAAGTCATCGTCGACTATAACTTTTTCAGAATAATTTGCAATTTTATACTTAGAATGTAAGCCATGTCCATCAGGTATAAAACCAAGTCGAATATACAGCCGCTGAGCATTTCCATAGTCAGCCGTTAGTCCAACACCTAATCCAATCTCCGTGTATCCATCATTTTTAGCTGTGTTTTCACATTGTTGAATCAGCAGGGCGCCGATTCCTTTTTTACGAAAATCAGGCAAAACATTTAAATCACATATTTCTGGAATATTGTTAGAGCTAAAGGACTGATAATCTGATTTCCATTTTAGAGTGACATATCCACAAAATTGACCCTTTATCGTTGCGATAAAAATAGAACGTAAATTTTGATTTTCTTCCTTAATGTACGCCTTATATATCGAATCAGGCTTATTCCAACCTATCTTTTTAAAAGCAGAAACGATTTCATTAATTTGATTTTCTTGCAGGGTGCCTATTTCTAATTTATCGATTCTTTCTGTTTTATTCGTAGATTTGAAATCTTCAAAAGTCATGGCCCATCGCTCATGATCACGCCATTCTTCGTTAATTTGAAGATAATGAGGAGAATAGCCTTCTTTTCTGAATCCATTATTTTTAGCAAGACAAATTGAACGAATATTATCGGGTTGTATATTTGCTTCTAGTCGATGCAATTTCATTTCGTTGAATATTTTTTGTAAAACTAATTTTAGCCCAGCGCTCATATAACCATGACCCGCATAATCAGCCACTGCATAAAATCCCAGATAAGCGCTTTGAAAGAAACCCCTCACAATTTCATTTACATTAAATACACCTACAATTCTTTCGGATTCATTACAAACTAAAAAGCTTTTTTGATTGCTTTGTTGATATCGGTTAAAATAATCGCTAAATTCCACTGATGTTTTTGGTGCCTTAACCCACGGATGATGTAATGATTCACTGCCTCTCATTGCATCAATAAAAGAATCCATATCTTCTAACACAGGTTCACGAATGATGATATTCACTTAAAAATCCTTTTGTAAATTGCCTGTGTGTCTTAACAATAACTCAATCAAGTAATCGATTTTAGAAGTTAAAAAATGTAATTTTTTAAAAGTCATTTCTGTTTCTACTAACCCTAATTGTTGAGCTTCAAAATCATATTCTGACGAGCCCAAAGAGCGGCACATATTAAACTCAAGCCAACCAAGATAACCACCCATAACTGCATTAAGCGCGTCAGGTATTTCATGTGTATTTAAACAACCGCCATTATTGCAATATCCATTAATCACAGATAGGAAAATATTCTTCCTAAATAATACTTCAGTTTCCCCAGCCCATCCTAGAGCAACATTAATGACTTCCTCTGTTGGGTTGATTAATCCTGCACCTTCCCAGTCAATTAACACTGGTGAGATAGCATTCTCCCAAATGACATTTTTAGGATCCATATCTCGATGGCTAACAACTAAATTTCCATTCAGTCTTTGCTTGGATTTTCTATATCTATCACTCCAAGCTACCAAATTAGGTAGATTGTTAGTAAACGCCCAAGAATCCCACGC
>DHJK01000168.1:3499-8604 GCA_002404295.1 Legionellales bacterium UBA4722 | reverse complement strand
TCTCAATAAAAAATAATTTTTTAAAATTTATTATAATTCTTCAATAAGCGACACACTAAGACTTATTTTAAATATATAACCTGAGTTATACATAATCAAAGCTTGCCCTATCTACGTGCCAAGATACATAATTAACCTGAGTTCTATAATCATACATGGAGTATCTATGTTTAAACTATTTTTAAAAGGAATTGCCTGCTTATCCTTAGGAATGACTTCAATAGTAGCATTAGCGGCAGAAATGGATAAAGTTTACGCTTCAGCGCAAGAAATTCAGATTCCAGGTTACACCGCACCCGCTCCATCATCACCAACCTCTCAATCTAATGCAGCACCCACCCAACCGGAAGCGACCCAACTCAACGATACCATGAGCCCTGACACCTTTCCACAACCCTTCAAAGCATCACCTACCGCTGAAGAGATGCACAAAAGCTGTGAAAGATTTGTCGCTCCTAAGCAACTGTACGAGGAAATAATAGACAATTTTAAGAATGATTTTGACCAGGGAGATTCAGGCGATATATACCAATGGACACGCGAGGGAGAGCCAGATCTTGTGATCACTTTCTTAGGCAACAACAACACACCAATAGCCGTGTCCGGAAACCTACCTACCAACTTAGCAAATGCAAAAGAAATGCATTTCTCTTTAAATGATGTACAACAAGCATTAAATTACCCAGGCAAACTTGTGGGGCGTATTCATGTGTTTGCTCAAAAGAAAGGACCAGGAAAGTTAACTGTTTACACAGATGGAAACGGTATTGTGACTAAATTTACTACAGATTTTGAATGCGCTGCAAAGAAAATTTAGCATTAAAACAAACAGTAACAATTAAATAAGCACATGCTTATTTAAAAGGAGTATAATGGTTCATGTACGCGATACAAACACAAAAGGAGATAGTATCATGTATAAAACAACCAGCAAAAAAAATCGTAACAATCATTATGATTTATCGGGCGATATAGAAAGGATTAAAGACGCATTTTCAGATACTGCTAAGGATGTCAGAGGTAAAGCATCTGAAGTCTTTTCTCAATCCATTGAAGATGTGAAAGTTAAGTCTTCTGATATTAAAGATAATATGGAAACATATCTTTCTGAAAGACCCTTTAAAACATTATTGCTCGCGATGCTATCGGGCGTGCTTATCGGTGGCACTTTAATGCGCAGAAAAAAGCGCGCAAGTTTTCGTCATCGCGAATAAATATAAAAAGAGGTTTAGGCATGAGCAATACAAAGAAAAAACCTAGCTTTAGTAAAGCTATACTAAACCTCGTTGTGCTTGTTCCAACACTTTTTAGCTTACTACGAAAAGTAGTAACACTTGTTGAATTTGAAGCGCAATTAGCAGGGAAAAATTTTGTTAAACTGATTGTGTTCTCTGTTGCCTTTGGTTCACTCTTAACCGCAACATGGGTGGGTGTGCAAGCGATGTTATTCGTCTATTTCCAGTCTTTGTTATGGACACCACTTTTTTCATTATTCATCTTATTTCTTATTAATATAATTATTTTANNGTATTGTTTTTTGTATTTACAACGCGAAAAAGAATTTATTTTTTCCTGAAGTGCGTAACCAGTTGCGCTATTTACAGAGACTCTTCAGGAAATAAAAAATGCGAAATCTCAAAACAACCTTAAATCAAGCGCTAAGCGAAGAAAAACCTTTACAAATTATTGGCACCATTAACGCATATACTGCCCTCCTAGCTACGCAATGCGGTTACCGCGCAATTTATTTATCTGGTGCCGGTGTCGCGAATGCCTCTTATGGTTTACCTGATTTAGGCATCACTACACTGAATGATGTATTAGAAGATGTGCGGCGAATCACGAGTGCCGTAGACATTCCTTTACTGGTTGATATTGATACTGGCTGGGGCAGTGCTTTTAACATTGCGCGAACTATTCGTGAAATGATTAAAGCGGGAGCTGCTGGTGTACATATTGAAGACCAAATACAAGCGAAGCGCTGTGGACATCGCCCAGGGAAAATACTTGTTGAGAGCATTGAGATGTGCGACCGAATTAAGGTTGCCGTAAACGCAAGAACAGACCCATCATTCACCATTATGGCACGTACAGATGCGCTGGCAACGGAAGGATTACCCGCCACACTAGATCGTATTTATTCATACATTGAAGCAGGGGCAGATATGATTTTTTTTGAAGGTGTTCGTGAGCTTACGCAATACCAAGCCCTCACTCAAAACTGTTCTGTTCCAGTACTTGCAAATATTACTGAATTTGGCGAAACACCGTTATTTACAACAGAGGAACTTGCAAGCGTCGGTGTTAGCATGGTGCTTTACCCTCTCAGTGCTTTTCGTGCAATGAACGCCGCTACTAAACATGTTTATCAAACTATACGAAAAAACGGATCACAAAAAGAAATTCTTAATGAAATGCAAACACGCGAAGAGCTATACAATGTATTAGATTATTATTCGTATGAAAAAAAACTGGATGAATTATTTTCGCAAGGAAAAAATAAATGAGTACTCAAGCGGGTGGTATGGCCGGAATTGTTGCAGGTGATACTGCAATCAGCACAGTAGGCAAAGAAGGCTTTGGTTTAACTTATCGTGGTTATGATATTAATGATCTTGCAGAACATGCTGCTTTTGAAGAAGTGGCTTATCTTTTAATTTACGGCAAACTACCTAACTCAAACGAATTATCTACGTATCAAAAAAAGCTAAAATTATTGCGCGAATTGCCGGATGCCCTCAAAAAAACATTAGAAAATATTCCTTCAAATACACATCCTATGGATGTATTGCGGACTGGCTGTTCTATGCTTGGCACCCTGGAACCTGAAACTAAAGAACTACACCAAGAAGATGTAGCCAATCGGTTACTTGCATCAACACCCGGGATGTTACTTTATTGGTATCATTTTCATAAGAATGGTTCACGTATCCAAACAAACAGTGATGAGAACCGTCTGGCAGATCACTTCCTTTATTTACTGCATGGAAAAAAACCAGATGAACTCTGTGCGCAAACGATGAATGTTTCATTAATTTTATACGCAGAGCATGAATTTAATGCCTCCACATTTGCAGCGCGTATCACCGCATCAACATTAGCAGATTTTTATTCTGCTATTGTAACGGGTATTGGTACCCTGCGCGGCGCATTGCACGGCGGCGCTAATGAAGCAGCCATGGCGCTCATAGAACACTATAAAACACCAGACGATGCGGAAGATAGCATTAAGCACTTACTTGCTGAAAAAATAAAAATCATGGGTTTTGGGCATCGTGTTTATAAAACTTCTGATCCTCGCTCAGATATTATAAAAAAATGGTCTCAAAAATTATCTATGCACGCAAAGGATGGCTATTTATACACTATTTCTGAACGTATTGAAAAAATGATGTGGAATGAAAAAAAGCTATTTCCGAACGTAGATTTTTATAGTGCAACAGCCTATCATTTTTGTGGAATACCAACGCCCATGTTTACACCTCTTTTTGTCATGTCACGCATATCTGGATGGAGCGCTCATATTATTGAGCAACGACAAGATAATAAATTAATACGGCCTGATGCCAATTATATAGGCCCAGTATCACGTGCTTTTGTTCCGCTTAATCAGCGAGAATAACTCTCTTGAATAATTTAGCTGAACAAAATAGCAGGCCTTCTCCTGACAAAGAGCTTGAGATTATTGCTGATTATGTCTCACATTTTACTATCGGAAGTAAACTGGCTTTGTCTACAGCGCGTTTATGTTTAATGGATGCGTTAGGCTGCGGCATTCTTGCTTTAAACTATCCTGCATGTACTCAATTATTGGGTCCTCTCATTTCAGGCACTACAGTACCGCAAGGTGCACGCGTGCCAGGTACAAGTTTTATTTTAGATCCTGTTCAGGCTGCTTTTAATATAGGCGCCACCATTCGCTGGCTTGATTTTAATGACACATGGCTTGCTGCGGAATGGGGACATCCTTCGGATAACTTGGGAGCGATATTAGCGGTGGCTGATTATATGAGCCGCAAAAATATCGCTGAAAAGAAACAACCGCTTTTTATGCGTGATATATTGATTGCGATGGTTAAAGCCTATGAAATTCAAGGTGTGCTTGCACTGGAAAATAGCTTTAATCACATTGGTCTTGACCATGTGATTTTAGTGAAAATCGCATCTGCTGCTATCGCAATGCATTTATTAGGCGGAAGTCGGGATGATATTATAAAAGTATTGTCTAATGTATTCGTTGATGGGCAAAGTTTAAGAGCCTATAGGCACACACCCAATACCGGCACTCGAAAATCTTGGGCAGCAGGTGATGCAGCGAGTCGCGCGGTTCGTTTAGCATGGTTTATCAAGCAAGGTGAAATGGGCTATCCCAGCGCATTATCAGCAACAAAATGGGGGTTTAATGATGTTGTATTACATCATCAAACATTACGCTTCCCCCGCCCTTTTACAACGTATGTTATAGAGAATATTTTATTTAAAGTCGCTTACCCTGCCGAATTTCATGCGCAAACGGCTGCGGAAGGTGCTGTTTTTTTACACGCTAAAATCAAAAACCGTTTAGATAAAATTGATAGGATTATGTTAACAACGCATGAATCGGCCATTCGGATTATTAGCAAAATGGGCGTTCTTCATAATCCTGCTGATCGTGATCATTGTTTACAGTATATAGTTGCTGTTGGATTGCTTTTTGGTGATTTAAAAGCTGAATGTTATGAAGATGAATTTGCTAAGGATTTACGAATTGATCTGTTGCGCGAGAAAATGCACGTTCAGGAGGATTATCAGTTAAGCAAAGATTACCTGGATGCTGATAAACGTTCTATTGCGAATGCTATAGAAATCTATTTCAATGATGGAAGTGCGCCTGAAAAAATTCTGATTGAATATCCGTTAGGGCATTTACGGCGGCGTGATGAATGTATTCCGTTGTTGATGCGAAAATTTCAAGATAATTTAGTGGGTCGGTTTTCTGGTGAGAAAATTGAAAGACTGTTGGGGTTGTTTGCGGACCTAGAGAAGCTTGAGGGTATGCCGGTTGATCAGTTTATGGATGAGTTTGTTATTACTTAAGTTGCACTGCTTAGTAACCTCTCCCCTTG
>DHJK01000168.1:2644-3404 GCA_002404295.1 Legionellales bacterium UBA4722 | reverse complement strand
GGAGAGGTTACTAAGCAGCAAATGAGAAATGACTAGCTAACATTTGCTTTATTGCATCAATTATTTTTTAGACACACCCATCTGCATAATCTTATCTTTTAAATCCCCAACACTGTCCCCATATTTACTCTCAAGCGTTGCAATCACAGGCTGATACGCCTTCACAACTTCAGATTGCTTCCAAACGGGCGTATCGGCATACGCTGTCATCTGTACAAAAAAGATAATCGCTAATTCAATAATAAAAGCCTTCACAAAACCAAAAATACCGCCTAGTAAACGATTAAAAATACCCAAGCCAGATGCTTGAACCACTACCGACATAAAATAATTGATAATGGCGCCTATAATTAAGGTGCCCACTAACAAGACAACAAAACATAAGCCTATAGAAAAAGATGAACTCGACCCAGCCATTTGCTCACTAACTGAAGCTCCAGCAGACTGAACAGATGAACTATCTGCAAAGAGCGCGGCGAGTCTGGGAGCAAATGTAATACCTACAAAAAGCCCCACTACCCAAGCCAGTATTGAAATAATTTCTCTAACCAAGCCACGCCATAGAGAAAGTAATACAAAAAGAAAAAAAATGCCGGTAAACACATAATCAAGCCAATTAAAATTACTTAGTATCATTATAAAACCTCAATGTTATTGCGGATTCGAAGGGATAGTTTCTTGTTGTACAGTCGGGTTAGGCATATCTGATGGAGCAACGCCTTCTAAGGCGGGTTTAGAAATGTCTTGTAATGCTTTAAGT
>DHJK01000168.1:1258-2575 GCA_002404295.1 Legionellales bacterium UBA4722 | reverse complement strand
TTGCTTTAAGTGGATTATATAAATTTTTACCTTTAAATATATTCTGATATTGTTCTGGTTTTTGTCCGCTCACAGTACTGTCTAGTAGCACTGCGGAACTTGCAAACAGGTTAACAAAATAGGAATTCTTAAAAAAAGAATTATCGCTATCTTTAAAAATATGCAGTGTGGTCACTGAAATCAAAATGAGAGTGATAACATATCCTCGAACACCACCTAAACCCGCACCCAGTTTGCGATTAAGCCACGCATATGGAAAAGAATAAACCTCCAATAGCCCTGACATACTAAGCACGCCTTCGCAGACTGAAAAAGTGCCCACAAAACAAATCAACAGGCTGATAGAATAAATTATTTGCTGAAGTATATTTTCATTTAAAGGGTTTAATCCAAAAGACGCTATAAAATTTTGTACATATCTACTTGTTATAACATCGATCATGATGGGGGATTTATTAAAAAAGGTCGTTAGAGGAATAGTGAATTTAATTGTTACTATCAACGCAACGCATAAGCCCATCATGGAAATAATTTCTTTAGCGGCTCCTCGTGACATACCCAACAGCGTATTCACAACAAAAATCAAAAATATTAAAAAATCAAACCCATTCCAACTATCCATGAGGCATCCTACTTCGTATTAAATATTTACAGTGGCATTATTATAACATGCTGTATTTAAAAAGCATCTTCGATGTTAGGCTGGAAAATCGTGCCCGTGAGCGCGCCCGAAAAAAGCGATGCATTCGCAGAATAGTTTATTGTTGATATGTCATTCATACATCAGTTAGAATTATCTGATTGAATTTTACACTGATCATGACTCAAGGCCAAAGCATGGATAGCGACCTACTAGAATTATTGGCAACACATAACGTATTTTCATCGTTACAAAAAAATGTACTTGAAGAGTTACTACCCAAATTTACAAAAAAAGAACTTAAACATGGCAGCATCTTATTCCAACAAGGGGCACCGTCTGATTGTGTGTTTATATTAGCCAGTGGAAAACTATCCGCTCTTATCACTGATGAACAAAATCATCTAAAAAGTATAGGTCATATTGAAGCGGGTGAAACCGTGGGTGAGCTAGGCGCATTGTCAGGCGAGCCACGTTCTTTAACAGTTAAAGCGCTCAGGAATAGTGTATTGCTTAAGTTGAACAGCAAAGATTTTGTTGAACTTTGCTATCGCTACCCTGCTGTCATGTTTGCAACCATGCACCCTATCATTGAGCGTACACAACATCTTATTTCTACGCTCACGACTAAACAAGATAATCAAGCCATGGCCATGGTGCCTGCCAATAATTCGCTT
>DHJK01000168.1:0-1198 GCA_002404295.1 Legionellales bacterium UBA4722 | reverse complement strand
GTGCCTGCCAATAATTCGCTTTTGTATGAATAATTTATACAAAAAATATTTTCTCAATGTTAAATCTTACTCAAGTCTTATTATAATTTCAGATTTTGATCCAGAGTTTAATGATCATCCTGCTGGGTTCACTGCGATCAAAGATAAAATTCAAACTATTGAAATTACAAAAAGACGTTCACAAAAAATTATTTATATCCTTAAATCATTAGACACACCACTCGCGAAAATTTGTCTGAAAAAAATTGAACTGTTGTATATTGTTGCCGATGCAAAGTCACCCCAACAAATTGACGCAACTATCTTGGATACCATTAACAGCAATGAATCACACTTTCCAACTAACCCCGTATTAATTTTACTACATCCTGCTAACACAGCAATGCCAAGCAATACAATTTATTGGTTACAACAAACACAATTCAGCATGCATCACCATATTAAAATAAATTCAACAAAACACTACTATCGATTACTTCGTTTTATACGCGGCAAAGCAGTTGGCCTAGTATTAGGGGGAGGAGGTACGCGGGGTTGGGCACATATTGGTGCATTAAAAGCATTGCGCGAACATAAAGTCCCTATTGATATGATTGGAGGCTCAAGTGTAGGTGCGATTATTGCAGGTTGTTTTGCAATGAAGGAATCTGTTAAAGATGCAAATAAGCGCTTTCACACGATTATTGAATCATCGCGAGGCTCTATCTCTTGGAAAAGCGTGACATGGCCATATGTTTCTCTCTTTAATGCAAAAGCATTTACTGAATCATTACAACACGTTTTTGATGATATTAAAATTGAAGATCTTTGGTTACCTTATTTTTGCATTTCTAGTAACATGGCAACTTCTGAAGAAGAGATACATCGCAACGGATTATTGTGGGAAAAAACACGTTGCAGCTCTTCCGTTCCTGGTATCATTCCGCCTATGGTCATTAATGGGGAGTTACATTTAGACGGTGCTTTAGTCAATAATTTACCCGTTGATGTGATGCGTCAATTTTTAGGAAAAAAAGGGCGTATTACAGCGGTTGAATTAAATACTACATTAGCTGATTTTCATCGCTATCATTTTCCACCTATCTTAACTCTTAAAAATATAATATTAACCAAATTAGGCATAACCCATGAAAAATTTAAATTCCCGAGATTTATTGGATAATTTCTTAAGTGGGCTTTTGCTGGGCTCATCGGCTAA
>DHJK01000144.1:7563-7847 GCA_002404295.1 Legionellales bacterium UBA4722 | reverse complement strand
ATTGTACATGGTCGGTATGACATTATAACTCCACCTAAGAGTGCATATGATCTCCATAGATTATGGCCAGGATCTAAATTAATTTTTGTTGATGATTCAGGACATGCCGCAGAAGAACCTGAAATGATCTCTACCTTAATTCAATCAACTGAGAATATGAAAAAAATGATTAATACTCATTATAATTAGGTGATATAAGTAAGAGGTTCAGCCTTTATCAGGGTTTGTAGTGCTTGCGTCAGGCATAAGGCTTGCCTTATTAAACTTTTATTGCAAGCGTGTTA
>DHJK01000144.1:0-7407 GCA_002404295.1 Legionellales bacterium UBA4722 | reverse complement strand
AAACTTTTATTGCAAGCGTGTTACACAAATATGTGGTGGGAGACTCGCAGAAGTAAAGTAATGTTGCGACTCAACAAAGCTTCCTTCCTTCGATTCAATTTTCAAATGGGCGGTAAAGGGCTTTACCGGCCATTTCAGGTTATTTAGCTAGGGCCATTAGTGGTATGGCCTTGTTCGTGGAGTGCTTACATTAGACTGCATGCCGTTAAGAGTTTTATTCTCCCCATTATGAAGCACCATTGACTTAACAGATTCTTTTTTTATAGTTGTTTCTACGCTAGCCGAATCACTACTGCAACAAGAGAATAATGAGTACCACCACGATGAAGAGTGTATTTTTTTAGGCGGCGCTGAAAAAATAGGTGTTTCAGGTTTTTTTAATTTTTTATTAACAACTTGATTGGAATGCTTACTCTCAGATCGGGAGGATCGCAACATCGATAATACAGAGCTTGGCTCGAGCAAGGTAGAACTAGTACTAACATTTGCCTTTGGCCCAATTGTAATTCGAGCTTGTGTTGGCTCATTTAGTTTTTTTGAAAATGTACATTGTTTCACTATTATAGTAGGCCATTCTGATGTTTTAAGAAGTAGATTTGCTGCTCTATCGTTTAATCTAAGCTTACTTTTCTCTAAAGTACAACCATCTAATGCGGTCTGAATACCTTTAGTTAAAGAAACTTCGTCATTTGTTACTACGATTATTTTTTTTCCAAGATCATGCACATGCGAAATCAAATTTAATAATTGCTCACATTGATCCCAATGTCCATCCACTTTTATAAAAAATACATCATGTTGATCAAAATCATGAATATATAAATCAAAAACATGCTGATTTCTATGCGGTTCTTGTAAAATTCGTATTCTAACATTTTTATCACATGGCAATTCTAAATACCGAGTGCTGATTTTCTCTAAATTAACATTATTTTTTTCTTCTAAAATGATACCAGCAGGATGATCAATATTTATGTTTGCAAGCAAATCTAACGCATCATTGTTTGTTTTTAATACTCCGCTTGATGAAAACAAGCTTAATTCCGACCACCAAGTTTTACGATAACTCACTCCTTTTATGTCTTGGATAATAAGGAAGTTACATGTTCTTTCATCATCATATCCAATATAGTCAGGCAGACTTTCCTGAATAGTATGCAAGGGCTGATTGCCACTAATCATAATAGATTTGTTATTATTCATGACATATTTTATGGCCATGCTTAAAAATCTAGCTCCTATTCCATATTTTGAGTTGATATCGTCTAACACTATTAGATCAGCTTCTCTCAGCCAATTTGAAAAAAGCTTATCCATCTCTGAATCAGATACCTGAGCGGAGCTTTGTTCACACATTTTTTGATATAAATTACCAATATTTTCATTATCAACAAAAACTACTTTCAATCCGTTTTTTGCTACTTGATTTGCTACAGCAATACTTAGATGTGTTTTTCCTACACCAGGCATACCTGTCATAACAAATCCAATAGCGGTTGATCGTGCAGAACAAGCAGCCACCGTAAATTTCATAGCTGCTAATAGCATAGCGTCTTGTTCAGTGGTTTTGACTTCATAATCTGAAAATGATTTGTTGCGCGTTTCAACAGTAATAGCTGTGATTTGCTTAACTGAGTTATTTGAAGTTGGTTTTTTCAGCCTACAACTTTGATTTAATTCATCAATGGAAAGTTTATGCCAAGTTGGAATTTTTCGATTGAAAAAAAGCTCAAATTTTTCTTTGTTAGGTCGAATGACATATTGAATACCAACAATAGGACTGTCTGCATTAACTTCATCATTTGCTAATCTCCCAGCAAGAAACACTTGTGTATTAAATTTAAGTTGATCTTGATTTAATTCTGAATTAAAAGTTTGATTAGCGTCACCAGCCTTCTCGATCATTTTTGTTGTATCAAAATAATGATCTGCATTATACAGTTTAATAAGAACTAATTTTATCTCTTTATACGTCAATGGACTTGTAAATTTTCCTGAGCCAAAACCAAGATATAAATTTTCATTATTTTCATTTTTACCAATGCAAATAACATTCTCACCACTACCTGAACCTGCAAGGTGTTTTAGTGAATACTGTTCTACGCCTTTTATATATAGGATATCACCCGGTTTTATCTCTTCTTCATTTACATTATCCGAAATCTTATCAAACAGAAATAAAAGTGGATTTCCGCTTTTGGTTCTAAAATCTAAAGAATATTCGGGCTCTTCTGTTTCAGAATAAATTTTATGATATAGAATAGGAGTAATTAAAAACGGTGTTAGTGACATACCGAAGATACGATTGAACTCAATTGTACCAATCATTTCTTCAATCGCTCTATATATACAAGCTTGGACTACATTGCCACAATCTGCAAATGTTGGCCCATGAAAAAAGGAGCTTAGTGCTTTATTTACTGGATGCCCTTCTTTAGCTCTAAATAACGTGCTATGAGTGCTAATATCCCAATAACTTGGATGCGATAAGCCAAGAATATATCGCGATTCTACTTCCGTAGAAAAGGTATGTTTAACATAATCTTCAGCGTAAAAAATACCCCTGTTATCTTTTTGTAAATAGGGTGTATTGGCATATTGCAGCCATTTAGTCATCATGGAGATAAATGTTTCTAAAGAAAATTGTGAAGATTCAAAATGTTGAAATTCAATGTGACGTGGATAGCTCTCAATCAATTTTAATCGTAGATTTTGGCCTAAATTATTATAATTGGCGGAATTTGATTGCATACAATTTATGATCCAATATAATCAATGGGTTATGAGAAAAATGAATTTACGATGAAGTAGTATACCATAGAACTTATACTTTATTTCATAAAATGAATATATTTAGAGCAATTTTGATAGGGCCGGCAAGAGGGGTTACCGGCCATAATCTTTGATTTTATTAATAACCTTTTTAGTAAAATAAAGTAATGAGTCAAAACAACATTGCGCTCAGAAGAAATCTGTTAGCCGCCATTATTATATTTTTAATCCTTGCGACAGAACCGTTTTTACATGTCATTTCATAGCATTGTAATATGCTTTTTCTACACATTTTTGTTCGGTAGGTATCAATGATTTTGTTATTAATCCAAGACCAAAAAGTCCTAAAGCATAAGGTATTGCTGAAGTAACTTTAGTTGCAGCTACAGAAGTCGCTGTTGGAGCAATAAGATGTAATATTGCTCCTCCAAAAAGTGTGGGTCCTAATAAATGTACAAAACCCAATCCAATACCCATCACAATTGCTAGACCTATTATTGCTTCTGCTACATTCCATAATAATGGCGATTTACGTTTCTCATTCAATACATCTACAGCAAGCAAAAGCTCTTGAATATCTCTCGTATTTTCTGGGTCATTTTTCCACCTCTCCCTCTCATCGTGAGTCTCTGGAAGGTTAAATATTTTACCGCGTAGCATGTTAGGTTTCTCTCTGACGAATATAACTAACTTTGAGAAATCCAGTTTTCTAAGTTGATTTTTAAAATCCTGCGCTCGCTCTTTTTCATCTGTTATAGAAAAGTTTAATCGAGGCACAGGAGTAGGAGGAGTAGTTGTTTTATGTTCGGCAGTAATCGCTTTACTTGCCTTGTATTTATCGTTCTCTTCCTTAAATTCACCATGCAGCCATGCTTGTTGTAAGCTAAATTCTAAATTATAGAATGCAACATCCAAATGACCACACTCTGGTCCCGGCTTTGTTAATACGTCAGTATCATGACTATTTGAAAAAAAAGGAGATTTACCTTTTTTTATCATAAGATTATGTCGAATAAGATCTTTTAAACCTGGCATTTTTCAATCCTTTCTGATTAATAAAGCATATTTTAAATGCTATGGACTAAATAATCAACAAAATGTAATAAACATGTCGGTTTAATTGCAGGCAGAGATTTCGCCGGCAATTATAAATGGCCGGTGAGTAGGCCCATAACATTAATGGGGAATAACTAGCTCAGAATACAGTCTTTCGTGCCAAGTGCATCATCAGTAAATTTGGTGAACGGAATTATTTCTTTATGAGGGTCTTATTAATAAGATCAATTCCAAATTCATTAGCATATTGTTTTAAGGCGACTTCTCTATTTGGAATGTTATATTTATAGATTTGATACAGTGAAATAGGGTTGAGTGTTTTAATGTCTAGAGGGATGCCGAGAATATATTTTAGCCGTTGTAATGCGATGGGTTGCAAGATATTTCAGGTTTGCGTTAAGCTCTAAAAGTGGGTGGTGTTGTAGGGGCTGAGGTAAACTTAGGTTTATAATCATCAAATCGATCAGGGGAGGGTTCAAAAAAACCTATCTTTCGATTGCGAACGCAACTGACCATTAATGCGATTAATAAGACACCTACTGCACCAGCGCAACACATGCTTAGCGTAAGTGTGGCGCTCGAACAGGTGATAATACCTAGCCAGGCGGGAATGACTGCTCCACTTCCCAGGCTGAGTGTTGTAAGCCAGGCTTTTGCTTGAAATGGGCGTAAGTCTGCATTTACAAGTAGTTGGATATCTTCCATAGCTGTAAGTTTACCATCATCGAGCCAGGGCATCCCATCTGAATAATGACTTGCATTGATAGAATGCAAATACCATACAGCTTTAGTAGAGCCACTTTGAATTGCGTAATCAAAAGCAGTTACATCGTTATCTCTTTCTAATAAACTCGACATATTTCTTACTTCTATTAAGTATTGTAACATTTCAACAGCAGCATCTCCTCTTATGTGACGAACGATGGAAGGATGCAGTGCTAAACACTCTTTCATTTCTGGGTTTTCTAAAGAAGGTTGGGGCGTAAATTTCGCATTAATTTCTGGTATTTCTAATACATATTTTAATGCTGAGGCAAAACCGTTTTCCAGAATATCGCATAATAACGTATAGAATAAAGAAAGCTTTTCAGAAGGATCAGCGGGCACCAATTTCTGAATCGCCCCGGGAAATTCTAATATATATTTCAATGCAGCAAGAGAACGACTCTTTACAACGCGGGGTAATATGCAATTAAATAATAAAGTATCACCCTCACGATCAATAACAAGCAATTGATTAGATATAAAAGGTAATTCTAATGCATATTTTAATGCTGCAAAAGAACCACTTTCTGCAAGATATTCTAACGGCATTAGATTTTGTTTGTGATGGATGAGATTAGCAACTAGATCTGGAAATTCGGTTAATATATATTGTAATGCATGAACAGAGCCACTCGCTGCAATAAAGTGTAATACATTACGACCATCGTCAGTTTCATATAATAGATAAATTCTCATACCGGGAATGTCTAATATGCGTTTTAAAGCTGGAACGCTGCCGCTTTGCCCGGCTGCATGTAATACAGAAATACCTTTTTTACTAAGGCTGGAAGTATTATATATTGAAAAAGGATCAGTCTCTGGGCACAACGTAATAGCGCATTCAATGGCAGCAACCGAACCACTTCTTGCAGCATGACGTAATAAAGTATCTCCAGATTCTTGGCTGTAACGCCTAGTATGTGGAAATATAAAATTCATAGCAGCAACAGAGCCGCTCTCAGCAGCATTAGATGCTAAGATAGGTGCACATTGCGGGTGTTTTCCCATCTTCATGATGTGTTGGATAGCTGCAACAGATCCACTGCTTGCAACATTATGTAAAGTGCTATCTTGGATATCTACTCCTGAAGCTAAAACATGATCTATCACTTCAATAGAGCCGCCTACTGCAGCGTAATACAGTACCTGGGTATCAAATTTATAATGTCGTACATTTCTAACTACATAATTAAAAGCTGAATGAGAGCCACTTAATGCTGCATAATGAATTACAGTTCTACCTCGGTTATCTTTGGCAAATGAATTCATTCTGCGTGCGAGTACGTATTCTATGGCCTTAGTGGAACCGCTTAATGCTACATAATGTAACGGCGTTGCTCCTGCTTGGTTCGTTAGACCAGTAATTTTTTCTTCGTTGGCGTCAAAAAATTCTGTTTGACCGCTTAAGCAATACAACTCCCATGGCTCAAGGACAATAAACTTATCCGAATCAGGAAGTCGTCTTAATACATCATATAATTTTTTATAATTTAAGGAGATGTGCATAAAGTGGATATTAACTAGCTTTAATAGCTCGTTATATAATCCTAGAGCAAGAAGTTTCTCTTGCCAATACTTCCTTGTTGCATCGTGAAATATTTTAGCAGTACTAGAAAATTGGGAAACTTCTCTATCATTTAAGAATGGAAGTAGACTGTGCGAAATAATATCAACTGGTAGAATAGGCCATTTGTTAGAAGAGCGCATGAATGAGTACCTTAATGAAAATATCGCAAGTTAACATAATTTGTTCTATTTTAGCACAATATTACAGTGAGTGTAAACCACCTTCACTAAGTTATGACACACCCAAATTAATATGTTGTATAAATTAGAAGCATAAATTATAATACTGTTTATCATCCAATGATACCCCATAAAAAATACGGGGATTAAAAGGTATCTAGTTCATTGTAAATATTCACATTTCTAAAAAACATCGATTTTAACTGAATTTTGGACCCCAGACCTCTATGATAGATATTTTAAAAAATGTAATGCAGATCACTGATCCTGATCATATATCAAAATTAGCTACCGAAAGCTTCAAAAACTTTCCTCTTCATATGCATTGCAAAGATAACAAAGGCCGTTATATTAATTTCAATGAGCAAGTTCTTATCGATTGCGGTCTCAATACATTTAGTGATCTTCAAGGGTTAACTGATCTTGATTTTCCATTTTTAAAAGAAAGTGAAGCGCTCAATATCCGTAACAGAGATTTGCAAGTTATTGCTGAAGGCATTTCTAATATTAATATGGGTGCATTAAGCTTACCTAATAATATAATGGCAAAGGAAATAAGTATAAAAAATCCATTAAAATCAAAAGTAAGTAAAAAAACGATTGGTATTCTAACTTGTGCTTTTGTTCTTCGGGAAAATAAAGAGTTTTATGAAGAATTTTCTAGAAACAATAATCGAATGAATTTTATGAGTTGTACAAATACTCATATTAATGAGGAATATCAAAAACTTTCGAACCGTGAAAAACAATGTTTGAAATTATACTTATCTGGAAAATCTGGAAGAGAAACAGCTTTAATCCTTGGTTTATCTCATCGCACAGTTGATGAATATATCGATAATCTTAAAAAGAAACTTAAATGTAATCGTAAGCGGGAATTGTTAAAATTGTTTAATTTCGTAGATTAACAAAACTGCAGTTTTATTTGAAGAAGTAAATGAGTTAATGCAAGAGAAAATGAAATTACAAGAACAATTAGCCCACCTACAAACCATGATAACAGCATAAATGAGGATATTTAGAGATGCTTTCAAATAATTCAATAGAAAAAAGAAATAAAATTAAAGA
>DHJK01000118.1:4381-8783 GCA_002404295.1 Legionellales bacterium UBA4722 | reverse complement strand
GCGCTGCTTGTCAGTTTCATAGTAAATTCCTTAAAAAATATAATATAAATTATTAGCTACTTAATCACAACGATTGTTTGATCTAGTGGGAGCGCATATTTCTCCTAAATTGACTTCGATATTTATCAACTTAAGAGATGATAATTATGAATCATTATCAATCTATAACGTGTATAATATATTCATAAAAATCAAGTTTGTTTTCAAATAGAATGATAGCAACCATCAAAAATTGAATAGTGTAATATAAGGATTCACTTAACAGAGTAGATCTTTAAACATATAAAGTGAGTAAATACTATGGAAATTTCAGTAGATGTAGCAATCATAGGTGCGGGGACGGCAGGAATATCAGCATTTAAAGAAGCGAGTAAAATTACTAAAAAAATTGTTTCAAAGCAAAACAAATTTTAGCCGCGTTAAGTAGAAAGCCTAATTTGTCGAATATTGATTTCAAAAAAATGGGAATAAAAACTGACGATGCAGGTATGCCATTATTCGATAATTCTACAATGAAAATCAATAATTCTAATATATATCTTGCTGGTGATATCACTAAAGAAAGACAACTTCTTCACGAAGCTGCGGATGAAGGGCGAATCGCTGGATACAATGCTGTTCATGATACCACACAATGTTTTAATCGGCGGACGCCATTAGCTATCATTTTTACTGATCCAAATATTGCGATCATTGGTAAATCATTTGGTTCATTAAACAATACGCCATTTATTACTGGAAAAGTTAATTTTGAAGCTCAGGGCCGCTCTAGAATCATGTCAAAAAATAAAGGAATTTTACATATTTACGCTGAACCAAAAACGGGAAAAATATTGGGCGCTGAAATGATAGCACCTGCAGGGGAGCATCTAGCACATCTTTTAGCGTGGGCAATTCAATATAAAATGACTGTCTTTGATGTATTAAAAATGCCTTATTATCACCCTACTATAGAAGAGGGAATGCGCACAGCAATACGTGAGTTAGCTTTACAAATAAAGCCTCATCAGGCAGAGCAAGAACTTCCAATGTGCGATAGCGGGGCTATCACAACACTAGCCTAATAACCGGATTTGATGTGAGGTAATGCTGTATGCATGTTACATAGACTTTTGACAAATATGCTATATCATAGAAATGTTCTAGTATAATTTTTTTATATTTTTTAACATGGAGGTGAATGATGCTTAAATCAAAGGATTTTTATAGTATTTCCTTGTTACTTTCTGCTTTTCTTGTTTTTAACCCAGCCTGCTATGCCGACATTAATGTAATCAGCAATGCTTATGCGGAAGGGGGTCATGGCAATGGTCATGGAAATGGACACGGAAATTGGCACGGAAATGAGCATGGAAATGGTCATGTCAATGGACATAATCATAGAAATAATACCAATGTTGATAAGCATGTCACTAGGGCAAATAATATGCGATTCTCTGATAGAGATACTAGAGCGGTTACAAATTACTATTCTGCAAATCGATTTCCAGTAGCAACATTGCCGCCAGGAATAGCAAAGAACTTGCTCCGAGGAAAACCGCTACCTCCAGGTATTGAAAAAGTATTTCTACCATCTGGTTTAGTATCGCAATTACCAGTATATCCAGGCTATGATTATCTCGCTGCAGGTACAGACGTGCTCTTAGTTAATTCTGAAACAAATGTTGTTGCAGATATTCTTGCGAATGTGTTGAGATAGTTGCTCTCTTAATTATGTTAGGAGTGACGTGTTCGAATCTGTCACTCCCAGCATCCGGTAAAATATCTTATAAGCAGTACTATTTTGTTGCTTGGTTGCCGATGACACCACCAGCAACTGCGCCAACAGCTGTACCTACACCGCTTCCACCAGTGACTAGGTTACCCGCAACGCCACCTACAGCAGCGCCACCCACAGTGCCCATATCTCTGTTTGTGCATGATGCAAGAAGGCTGATTCCCATAAACATTGCTGCGCTCATTAAAAGTAGTTTGTTCATCATAGATTCCTTTAAAAAATACAATAGTAATAAATTAATAGCGCTCTACTTAACTGTTTCCATACGGCCTGGGACAAATGTCCAAGTAGTACAGGTTCCATCGGGGGTTGCTGCAGTGCATGACCAATAAGCATCGATCCATTTTTCGGGTCTATTCTCATAGGTGCATTCTTGATGTTCAGCAATATAGACATTCCCATTTGTCGCGGCAGGAACTGTTATGCAAACAGCTTTAGGAGCTGGTGAAACGACATTGAATTTTTGTACTATTGTTGTAGTAGTAGTCGTAGGTTCATCAGCTTGTGCCCCAAAGGACATCACTGAAGATAACAAACCTATACCGAGTATACATAAGCGAGAACGTAACATATAAAACCTCCTTGGTTAGTGAGTCAAAGTTTAGCAAAAAAAACTATCATACTATTAATATCCGTTCCATGTTTTTACCCAGTGTCCTCGTCTCCACTTCCAGCGCGAACACATTCCTTGTCTATGTTTGGTACATGCCCAATAACCCTCAACCCAGGCTGTCCCTTGATAACTCGCATGTTTTGGTGAATTTGTATAGGTGCACACTCGATGCGAAGGAATCCACTCGTAGTTATTCCATCTTGCTTTTGTCATAACACAGCGAGTATAACCCTGTGGCGCAACGATCACTTCTTTAGCAACTGGCGCGGGTGTTTGTATGATGTAAGTGGTTGTTACAGTTTGTGCTTGGGTATTTATACAAAGTAAAGAAAAAAGCAAACCAGCAAGAATGGTTATTAATTTAAAACGATACTGCAACATATAGGCGCCTCCATGGCTCTTACATATTCATTAAGGTAATTTTGAATTATCAATTAAAAGCAGAACCCATCCTTGTATGTACAATCTCTCTGGGTGTGCTCAATTTCTAAGTCAAAAAATTTAAAAAAGCAACGATACCGAACTAAATACACTACTCTTTTCCTAATAAAATCACAACGTTCAGTTTTAGATTTCTGAGTCGCAATGTGTTTTGATTGCAGCAAATCAAGGGATGATATCGAGCATTAATAGCAAATTAGACTCATTTTAATGCAGTAAGTAAATAGCAAGCTGTAGTGCTGCCATCGTGCCTGTTTTTCCCTGTGTATCTTCTGAGGAAAGACGGGCACGATTGGGGCAGTGAAATTCGCTGAATGGTTGCTTCATCGTAATAAATTGATTTCTAATGTCTCTAATAATGCTTTTAATTTATTACTTAAAGGCACGAGCACTCTTTTATGTCGGCTGTGCTCACCGCTGATAAAAACAGCAGAGCTTTTGGGGAAATCTAACCACTCAGATAAAAAATTAATAAGTTCTCGGTTAGCTTCACCGTCTTTTGGCTTGGCATGTAAAGCGATTAGTATCCCGTGTTCCTTATGAATTTCAACGAATACAGTACGTTTAGCATTCAGTTTAACAAAAATACTTAATTCTACTTGTAAATTTTTTATTTTAAACCATGTCATTCGATTGTTCTTTCACGTCGAGAATTTTCTAGAGTAAATTTATTATAATACAATAAAGCATCATGACGTAGCGATTTTTATATTTTAAATCAATCTAGACAATGCTACCATTTAAAAAATTCGAATGATCAGATGTATTAATAAATTGAATGAATAAGGATAGCCATACTTAATCAGGGTGCGCCGATTATGAAGTTGGATTTAGTAAATAATCCAGCGTTAAATGGTGATGTTACAAATAAATTTAATGCGGTTATTAGCTAGTGAATGAGTGGTGGTCAATATGCTAAATTATCAGATTGTTCCTATTGCTGAAGAGCATATTGCTGGCTTCTGGGCTGCGTTAGATAGCGTTGCTAGAGAGCATAAATACATTGGTTGCTTAGAGGGGCCACCCATAGAAACAACGCGTGCTTTTGTTTTAGAAAATATTAAAGGTCATTGGCCTCATTTCGTTGCACTGAGCGAAGGCACCGTTATTGGATGGTGCGATATTACATCGTTAAGTCGTCCCATTTTTGCTCATTCCGGTGTGTTAGGTATTGGGCTGTTAGCGCCTTATCGCGGACAAGGAATCGGAGAAGCTTTAATGCGCGCTGCGCTTGATCAGGCGAAATCTGTTGGGTTGACTAGAGTTGAGCTGACTGTGCGAGAAAACAATAAGCGTGCCATTGTTTTATATGAAAAACTCGGGTTTGTAGTGGAGGGGTTGCATCGTAATGCGGTTCGTGTTGATAAAATATATGAGAATCTTATTAGCATGGCTTTATTATTTGAAAAATAATGAAATATCGTACATCTAAATTTTTTTTGTCGACATGGATCTTTGAAGCATATTTGAGGTTTTTTCTATTGTTTAAAAGAATAGGGGTTAATTTTTGCAATTATTCAGCGTCATAAAGGTGTCATTCCCGCCTCCGCGCTACTTGCATCCGGTTAATC
>DHJK01000118.1:3997-4284 GCA_002404295.1 Legionellales bacterium UBA4722 | reverse complement strand
ATCCGGTTAATCGGTTTTATAAACGCACAATCTGATCACTATTAAAGTCGATATTTTTCTGGCGAACTACAAAATAAGGAATTTGTGTTTTATCGCTTGAAGTTGCTGTGTGTTGCTCAGTGATTAAATTAGATGTTTCAAAATAAGAAGGATTGGTTTTTAAAATTTCTAAATGAACATTATTTTTGCCTAAAGCGTAGGTTGTGGGTTGTAAAAAATCTCCGTAAATCATTAAGTAATCATCGGAATTTACTGCATCTACTGGAACGATGCGATCTATATTGATT
>DHJK01000118.1:501-3862 GCA_002404295.1 Legionellales bacterium UBA4722 | reverse complement strand
TATTGATTTCTGGGAGTGGAATGTCAGTTGAGACCCACTTTCCATTTGCCACTCTATAATTAATTAACACACTTTTTACATTTTTCAATAAACTAACTAGGATATTATTAGCAGTAAAAATAACAGAATGAAGAGAAGTTTCTGAATTAGGTGAAAAAAGTATTTCAAAGTTGCGATTTCCTTGAATATACTCATCAAATTTAATAACTAGCAAAGAACCTTTGAGATATGATTTTTCAGTAATAGAACAATCTGATAAGGGTAGCATGAATGAATAATCGCCCCAGCTTTTAATATGAGCATCAAGAGGTTTATCTATTTTAGTATATTGGCTGTTTGGTTGGCGCAGAAATAGTTCATAATGAAAAAAATCAATATAACGTGCAGCCCAATGTCGAACATGACCCATAGAATAGTCCGTCCATTGAGCCGCCATAGGAAAGTGCAATTAAACAAAATCGACCTTCTGGCAGCAAAGGTGTTGCTCCAACCCATACCCAATTCTCATTTTCAGCATTCAAATAATGAAATTTAACCTTAAACAGGAAGAAGCCATGTTAGAAAATAAATTTATACGTTGCCTTATCAATGATATTTTATCTACGGAAGAATATAATCTGTCGGGTATTGCGTTCTATACTGGCTCAACAGAGGATGTGATTTTCGAACTGGCAAGTGGGTGTAATACTAATCCAACTTTTTTGTTATCAAGAAAGATTATTGAGTTGCATCGCCTTGTAAGGGCTAGGCTGTATGATGAAATCATAAAGAAAATTACAAAAGAACCTCGGAGTACTCTTGCCTAGCACTAATGTAAAGTTATAGAACCTACTCTGACCCTAGTGATACGTCAGAGTGGTATTTATAGAAATTGAACTGTTAAAATTTTGCAGTAGTTTTCATTAACTCATGATTTCTAATCACAAAAAATTGAGTAAAAATTACCATGAAAATAAAGGTAGAGATTATAATCCCAATATTTCGTAATGATCCGGTGTAAAAATAGCCAGCAATTTGAAGGCTTAGTGATGCGAAAATAAGACGTGACCCTTGAAGGACGGCTGATACTTTTCCCTTTGACTGTGGTATAAAGTTGAGGCACAAAGGGACGAGCATATTGGATGGAATAATCTGGCTGATGATGAAAGGAATAAAAGCGAGAGTAATAATTAGTGGGTTAATACTATTTATGAAGCTAACCGAAGCAAAAACAATTAAACTAAAAATATAGAGTATCATCGAAATATAAAGCATTTTTTTCTGTTTAAAGCGATGCATAATCAAACCAAATGATACGCTACCAAGTGCGAATACTAAAGCGAGAATACCTTGATAATAGCCAAAATGTGAGAGACTGACGCCTAGATCTTTTAGGTAGAGTAAAGGTGACATTCCAACAAAAATCCAATATGGCACAAACATAAAGATGATATTTGCCATTAACAGCATAAGAGGCTTTGATTGAAATAAAGGTGTATATCCACTTAATGCAATAGTCTCATTCTGTTCGGGTAATTTATAATGAGGTATGAAAAAATGAGTCATTATTATTGTGATTAACCCTAAAAATAAAAGGGCTATAAAATTACCTTGCCAATGAAAATACAACGTAATATAACTACCAGCAACGGGTGCCAGTGCGACTGAAGTATTCATGATACCATTTAGCATTGCCATAAAAAATTGCTGTCTCTTGAGTGGATAGTTATCTGCAATAATTAAAAAACTAAGAATCGCGGGTGCAGCGATTCCTGCACCTTGGAAGAATCGACCTATCAGGATTACATTATAAGAGATATCCCATAGACAAAGCAGGCTGCCTATAATGAATGTAGTTAGACCTATTAAAATAATAGGTTTACGTCCATAACGATCAGCTAAGCCACCTACGAAAAATAGGCTAATGCAATACCCTGTGAAATTGGCTGATAGTAATGCTTCAACCCAAGCGGGTGTTAGATGAAAATAATTTTGTAGCTCAGGGAAGCTTGGTACAAAAAGATCGAACTCTGTTCCTGCTAGTAAATCCATTAAGATAACGGTTAATAAAAGTAAGCCTTTAGAGTAGGTTTGTTTTGTTGTGTTGTTCATTTGCCATGCTCTAGTGTTATATAAGCGATTATTGTATGTTAGCCTGATTTAGAAGCAAATGATATATTGTAACTACTTGTCGCACAGCGCAATTGTTAAGGTTACGTAATTCGTTGACGGCAAAGTACCTCATAAACCACAACTGTCACCCCGCAAAATTTTCGTCCAAAGTGTTCGACAAAAAAACGGGTATCTTACGAAAATTTGTGCGGGGTCTGGTTACGTCCCCTAGTACTGCAGGATGTAACCGGATCCCGCACAAATTTTCGTGCGAGAATAGTGTTTTTATTTAGAGCTGTTGACGAAAATTTTGCGGGACGACAGGTCTGAGGTTCATTGTAGATGACAATTTCATCTTTAGTCCAACCCAATCTTCTGCTCTTTTCGCGCAGTATAATTAAATATTAATAACTGCCAAGCCAGTAATATAATAATCATACTAGAACTCGAAAGCATAATATTTTTTGTGGCAAATATGACTTCGCCTGGTATCTTGAATTCAGGTTGAGGTGTCTCTAAAAAATTGGCACCCACATGAATGGTCACAGTGATATTTCTTTTGTGTAATTCATCTTTTGGCACACGATAAATGCTTAATGTAAACATAGAAAAGAATAATAAGAATAGAGTAAGGCTCAAAGTAGAAATATAAGCGGCGCGTGCTGCTTTTCCAGTAATATATTCTTCCCGCTCATCTCTTTCTTTTAAGTTTGCTATATGCCTTAAAGTATTTTCACGAGCACTTGGCACTACAACTAATGTGATTAAAAAAACAATCAAAACTGCAAACCAAAGCATTAAATTCCATGACAAGGTGTCCCAGAGAATTTTTGTAAAAAAGTTTGCATGAGATATAACGTCATATTCAGAACGATTATTACTCCAGATCATACAAGTAACAACAAATGGAAAAGCAACCAGTAAATAGATATAGACAAAACGTATTAGTTTATTCACGATGAACCCCTTTTTCATAAAATATTTTTTCAATAGTGGTTTTAAAAAACTTAGCGAGTCTAAATACCAGCTCTAGAGACGGATTATAATTACCTTTTTCAAGCGCAATGATAGTTGCCCGAGTGACTCCCACCGCATCTGCTAAATCTTGTTGAGTAATCGATTTAGCGTGACGCAGCTCTTGAATGTGATTATCAATGGTCAGCTTACCCATTATCCTCGGCATTAATTAGATCTCCTCAGTTAGTGCTTAGTCGCTAAGAATGTATAATAGACTTTACATTTTGGTTTGTAAAGTCTATTATACATTGCA
>DHJK01000118.1:0-352 GCA_002404295.1 Legionellales bacterium UBA4722 | reverse complement strand
TGTAAAGTCTATTATACATTGCAAACATAAAAGGACAACAAGATGTTATAGGCATTGTTTGGTCTTTTATACTAAACAGATAGGGATGAGGCGGCACTTTTGTAGTTTCTTGAAAATAAAGTTGTGAGAAACCTATTAAACAAGAAGTTATTGCGTATCTGTACATATATATGGCCAGACCGTTACTTCATCACCCGCGATTTAAAGTGTCGCCAAAACGCAGATTCTGTACCTTAACCATACTTAATCCATTGTATAATATGTGTTTAAATAAATGTCAATAACCACTGAATTAGTTTATAATATGAACATACAAATATTATTAAAATTACAAACGAGAGAGCATTATGAC
>DHJK01000210.1 GCA_002404295.1 Legionellales bacterium UBA4722 | reverse complement strand
GTTACCTATGTCCCGGTCATACATAAGCAGCTGCGCATTTATGAAGCTGATTAACCGGACGCTAGTGCGCGAAGGCGAGAATGACACATTAAGGGAGAAACACTGCTGAATAGTTACTTATATTATTAATAGGTTCAGTCGTTGCAATTGCAGCCTGATACCCATCCGGTACATAAATGTTTTCTATATAATAGTTAACTTGCTGTTCTGCATACATCAACGAAACAGATTCTTTAGTCTCTGACAAATTAATCGAAAAATCCGATGAAAGCGTAAATAATCCTTTCCCCGCCGCTTTGATAAGCGCCTCTTTCCTTGACCAAATTTGATAGAACCCTTTATTTCGCGCGTCACCCGTTAAATCCATCAGTTGCGCATATTCCTGCGAACTAAAAAATCGCTTCGCAACATCCTCTCTAAAATGAGGCTCTATTTTTTCAATATCAACACCGATCTCTTGATATGTGGTGAGGGCAAAAATGGCAATATCAGCTGAATGTGATACATTGAATTGAAGCGCGTATGGATTAGCCTGCAAATGAGGTTTTCCATGCTCGCCATAATTAAACACAATTTTATCGGGTGCAACGCCTGTATAAAGACTCAATGTCTTACGTAGTAACCCGCGCGTAATAATAAACCGTTGGCTGTGTAATGGAAGCTTAAAACGCATCGCACGTTTAACTTCATCAGGGCTAAGAAGTGCTAACAGAGCTTGCTCATCTAACGCGAAATCGAGCAGCTCTGCTAACCATAGATGCACCGTTAGTGATGCAATAGTGAAAAGATTCATAACTTAAATTACTGTTGAATCCCTGCTACCAACCAATTTTGCGTATTTTCATTTTTAATAAAGTGCCAAGTTTCATTGATCGCAACCGGCGCACTGCCTTGTTGTTCACGAATTAAACCTGAAAAAATAACAGTTGCAACGACAGCTTGTGATTCTGTTTCAACATCCTGTAATTCAGCATTAATGGATACTACTTCAGTGATGTTCGGTTCATTGCCGCGTTCTTGCAATTGCAATTGAATTTCTGCAAACACTTCAGACGTGGTAAATTCACGAATGTCATTGCTATTCTTATTATCGTAATCCGCTTGTAAACGAATAAATATTGTTTTGGCTTGGCGCAAAAATGCAGCTTCATCAAAACCAATAGGACGTGAGTTATTAACAACAACTTCTGGTCTAAATGCACTGCTCGCTGAATTGCTTGCAGATTGATATTGATAAGTATTAGCAGGTGCTGGAGGTTGGCTAACCTGTTGTTGCGGCAACCTATTACTAATTAAACGCCATGCCAAGAAAGCAAGACCGCCGATCAGCAACCAGGAAAGCATACCTGTGCCTACACCATGACCCATAAAAAGAGAAGCCAATAAACCACCCGCTGCAAAACCAGCCAAAGGCCCTAACCATTTACTCATACCCGCTCGAGGAGCGGCTGCTGCACCTTGAAACGAACGCGACGCGCTACCTGCATTAAACATGCCACTGGACTGTGACATACGACTCATGCCAAAACTTCTACCGCCACCAAAACGTCCGGCTTCAGCGTCTGTGATAAAAATTCCAATAGTCATGATAGCTACGAATAAAAGTAAAAAGAGCTTACGCATTGCAGTTCCTCGTTGTAAAAATGATAAGCTAGGGTACAGAAAATAGGGTAAGAATGCAATAAAACTACATATATAACTGTATTTATCGGCACGGGCACGATAAAAAACTCTTAAAGATTCCGTCCGTTATCTGGAGTGCATCTGGATTGCATGTTAAAACTCTTTAGAAATGTCCCCTTCCTTAACTCGATAGAAATGTCCCCTTTCTGCTAAGTATAGCCTATGCAGCAAGAGGACATTTCTAAAGCGTTTTAACAAAAATAGATCAAAAGGCGTTAATTTAGGCAATTTATGTGATATAATTGACATCTTTTTCCATTTAGAAAGAGGTTTTTCCATTGAAAATCACTCAAACAATTACAACATTATTCATAGGATTATTACTTTGCGCTTCCAATACTTACGCAAGTGATGCGGCCATGAAATTAAACCAGGATTGGAAAAATATTAATCGGACAGGTTGTAAATTGGGTGAACCAGATTATTATTGTTCTGGGGTCATAGTGCATGTGTTTGATGATTACGACTCATCTAATAATCCCTGGGCGCCAAGTACTAGGAGTATAAAGAATGGTTTTGTTTCCATTCGCTACCAGTGGATACATATTTTCACCGATTGCAGATTTAATAACCGGTTCGAGGCAATATACGTTGCTTTGTGAGTATCCTGTCGATGCGTTCTCAGATTCCCGTTCTAATCAAGGATGTGGTTATGATCCAGAGTACCCTCCTTATTTTAAAGATTTCGGTTGCTCAAATGCTGGAGTCAATACATCAGATGAATATGTAAATGCTGTTAAGGCCCCTGTGCAGATGTGCTCCGCATCACCCGATCAGGCTGGATTTAAAATGATGTTAGAGACTAATAAAAAACTAAAAACAGACAACATACACAATTCTCTTTTGTTATGGAACGAACTAGTGATTCAAGAATGGTCGAATAAAAAAAGCGAAGACGTCCCTATTGAAGCTTTTTTCTATGAAATCAAAAATGATATTCCTAATACGGTAGGAAAATCTGCAGCTGATTCAGCAGCACAGTTATATCATAAAGTGACGGGCATTGATGTTCCTGTTGTAGCAGTTGATGTAAATAAATTAGTGTCGGGAGATGAGACTCCATTTTCAAACGAAATTCAGTAAAGTGTTAAATTCGATAAATATTACTCTATTGCAAATTAAGCATATTATGATGCAAATTGATTTATGAGAATACTAAATTTATCAATCCTACTTTATTTCTTAAGATCCTACCGTAGAAGAAATTATTGCTCATGAAAAGGATGTCTCATCCCTTCATGGAGGTAGAAGCATACTTGGGTTTGAATAAGAAATTTAAAAATGCTATATTAAAAACCCTTATAAAAACAACCAGTCACAACATTTAACAAAGAGAAACCCACCACCATGAAAGCCACCCTCCGCGGCACCGAAATTTATTTTGACATCGCCGGCATGCAACTCGCCCCCGTCGGCACAGATTTTATAGAAAGACCCGTCATATTCATGCTGCATGGCGGCCCTGGCGGTGATCATCTAGGATTTAAACGACATTCATTAGAATTACAAGAAATCGCCCAATTAGTCTTCATTGATCATCGAGGCTGTGGCCGCAGCAAAAAAACAAAACAATCCGACTATTCATTAAAAAATAATATTGAAGATATAGAAGCACTGCGAAAATATTTAGGATTAAAAAAAATCTGTATTCTAGGCGGCTCTTATGGCGGCATTGTCGCGCAAGGTTACGCAATACGTTATTCTAAAAATATAGACAAATTAATTCTCTCCGTCACTATGCCAAGTTACAGAGGCGCGATCGAATCAAAAGAATATTTAAAAGAATTTGGCACTGCTAAACAAATCTCTATTTGCCAACATTTATGGAACGGCACTTTCAATAGCCACAACCATATCATGCAATATTTCAAAGCAATGGACCCATTCTATTCACTCACTGCACGCAAAACTCGCAAACCTCTATTCGCTAAATCAAAAACAATCTGGTCACATGAAGCACTTAATGAAGGATTTGGCGGATTCCTCCGAAAATTTGATTTCATACCTCAATTAAAAAAAATCAAATGCCCCACCCTCGTATTAGCAGGACAAGAAGATTGGATTTGCAGACCTTCGCAATCTAAAATTATTGCAGAACATATCCCTAATTCTCAATTAAAAATATTCAAAGATTGCGGCCATGCTATTGGAGTAGACGCACATGATAAATATATAAAAGCAATCAAAGGATTCTTAAAAAATGGAAAATAAGGCGACACTTTCAAAAAAAGCGTTTTTTGGTGCAGCCGTAGGTACGATGGCTGAATACTACGATTATGCGTTATTTTCATTATTTCTGCCCATAGTCGCACCCATTTTTTTTCCTGCAGACTCAGCTTATGCCTCACTCGTCAAAGGCTACTTTATCTATCTTATTGCAATGCTTGCCCGCCCTTTCGGCGGCTTGATTTTTGGTTATATAGGTGATGTTTTTGGACGACCCAAAGCATTACTCGCTTCAATGTACGGCATTGCACTGTCCAGTTTTGTCATCGGTATCACACCCTCGTATTTAATCATCGGTATTTGGGCTCTAATCATTATAATGATTGCAAAAGCAATTCAAACATTATGTTTTGGCGGTGAATATAATGGAGCAGGTATCTATGTCGTAGAACATGCAGCACCCCATCGAGCAGCATTAGCAGGCAGTTTATTAACCGCACTCATGCACTGCGGTGGCCTACTTGCCACATTAATCGGCGTTGTACTCACCTACTCATTTATGCCTGCCTGGAGTTGGCGTATTGCATTTATATTAGGTGGATTGATCGGTATCTTTGGCATACTCTACCGTAAAAATCTGGCACCATCGCCAAATTTTATTCCTGCTAATATAGAATATAATGGCTTACTTACACTTATCAAACAATTTCCACGAGAACTACTAGCAGGTATTTTTATTGGAGGCTTAGCTACATCACCTTTTACTACTGTATTTTTATTTGTTCTGCCCATTTTCACTGCTAAAGGATTGTTAACCGCACATCAATTCATGATGACAGAAAGCATACTCACCTTATTCGCAATCATCACCCTCGTTATCGTTGGATTTACTGCTGATAAAATCTCCCCCTTACGTGTCATGCGATTCTCTTGTATATTGCTCGTTTGTTTTTCATATTCACTTTTGTCTATTGTTGACAAAGGAAATCTATTTTCAATCATTATTGCTATGGCTGGTATTATAGTCATTAACCAAATATTGCTGGGCCCAAGTAATGCATACTTGAAAATGATATTTCCTATGCAGTACCGATATCGAGGCAGCTCTATTAGTTTTTGCATTGGGATGTCATTGTTTGGTGGATTAACACCGATTGTAGAAAATTACTTATATCGCACTTCAGGCAACTTTAATTCAGCATCTTGTTGGTTAATATTGGTTGGGATGGGTGGATTGTTTAGCTTGGAGTTGGTTCGTAGGAAGCGAGGTAATACTATTTCGTTACCAGATACAGTCATTACTCCACCCGCATCTTAAAACACACTTCCCTCAATCGTGAACGTGCCTCAATCCTCGTCATTGCGAGCGCGAGCGAAGCAACCTAGTCTTTCCAGTGCTGATTAGTACTATTGAGGCTTAAAAGCAGCGTTGAAAGACTAGGTTGCTTCGCTCACGCTCGCAATGACGAAAGGCACGTTCATAATTAAGAGAGAGATGTTCTCATCAGCTCTTTTAGCTTAATTTTTTTAACCTTTCACACTCACAAGCGGTGTAAACGTACAAATCATCGCAGCACCTGGATTGTAGTCAATACTACTAGTACCATGAACGAATCTATACATTCTATCTTGATATTTTTCTGTCGAATTCAAAATAAACTGAACATCAAGATTTTGATCAGAATGATCATTCATCACTGTAAATGTAGCAGGGTTTCCATCTAAGTTTAGATTGCGTATGGATGCCGCCTTTCCACCTTCAACAGCGCCTAATTGATCATACTTATTTTCTGCCGGGGTAACTTTACAGCTCGCTTGAATTTCAGCAATTTGACTGTGTAATGTCAGTTGCAAACCCGCATCGCCATTACCCCAAACACAATTAGCTGTTTTAGCTTCACCATTCATTAAATTAATATCACTCGTTGGCACACCATCCACTGTACAGCTATTTCTCTGCCAGAGGCTCGTAGGAGAAACCATGTTACTTTGTGCAGCTGCAACAACAACCGACATTGACAAACATGAAGCAACACTCGCCATTAATATTTTTTTAATTTGCATATTTTATCCTCTCTTTTATAGTGAAGAAATCATTTTCATGCTACCATAGCTTTCGTTTTCAATGAAGTATTAAATTCATATAAAATAAATAGGCAGAAAATTTTCATGTGTAAATATAGTAAAATCGTTTTATCTATTTTTGTTTTATCCGCCCTGTCATTTTATATTTATTATAACCATTATGCTTTCGGTCATCGTTTCTCATTAAACAAAACATCATTCACTCATTTGCCACATTGGAAACAAGATGATCAAACTCAAGCATTCATCGCATTCAAAAAATCATGCGTTGAAATTTTAACGCGCGACCCTAAAGCACCTTTTGGCACATTCCCAGACAGCAAAACTAATCAATCATGGAAAACGATTTGTTTAGCAGCAAATAAAATATCAAACCCAGACAAAACAACAGCACAACAATTTTTTGAGACTTGGTTTACACCTTACAGCGTGAATGATAACTTTAATCCAAACGGATTTTTTACCGGTTACTACTTACCTTTATTGCATGGCAGCCTGAAAAAAACGAAGCAATATACTTTTCCCATCTATGGCGTACCTTTAGATTTAGTCAAAGTCAATTTAGGATTATTTAACCCCGACCTTTCGAATAAAGTCATTGTAGGCCAATTAAAAAATAACACACTAACACCTTACCCTGATCGCGCTGCCATCAATAAAGGCGCATTAGGTAAAAACGCAACTGTATTAGCGTGGGGCGACAATGAAATCGATATTTTCTTTGCACAAATTCAAGGTTCAGCGCTTCTAGAATTACCCAATCATCACCAACTTCTACTAGGTTATGCAAGCGGCAACGGCCGCGTATATACTGCAATTGGGAAAGTATTAGTCGCCAATAACGCAATTGAAAAAAAGAATATTTCCATGCAATCAATCCACACATGGCTAACACAACATCCAGAACAAGCAACCAACATCTTAAATCAAAATGCATCTTATGTGTTTTTCACCCTAAGACCTGAAGGCCCATTAGGCTCAGAACAAGCGCCACTCACACCACAGCGCTCATTAGCCGTTGACACAAATTACATACCACTAGGCGCACCCATCTGGTTAAAAACAGAAGTACCCATCCAAGGCAGCGAAACTGAACTCACCCCTTACAGACATTTACTTATCGCACAAGACACAGGCGGCGCCATTAAAGGAATCATACGCGGTGATATTTTTTGGGGCGCCGGCGATGAAGCCGCATTCTCAGCCGGCCATATGAAACAAAACGGACGATATTGGATTTTACTTCCTAATTAAGCATTGCACCGCCCTATTCGTGCCTGTGGCCGTGCCTCAATACTCGTCATTGCGAGCGCGAGCGAAGCAACCTAGTCTTTCAACGCTGATATTAGTACCATTAAGGCTCAAAAGCAGCGTCGAAAGACTAGGTTGCTTCGCTCACGCTCGCAATGACGAGAGCCGAGGCTAAATAATCCCACTTTCCTTCCCCCAAAGAGGGAAGAGACTCATAGAAGCAGCAACTTTTACTACACATAAATTCCAGATAAGAAAAAAAGCACCCCATCCACAAAGAGACGTCAAAACCGCCCCCAATACCTATCCACTCCCACCTTTGGCAATGCGTCTGCGATTGAGTTAAGAGGACGGGGTGGTTAATGCAGGTGACTCGATGCCATGGATGGCATCATAAACAACAGGGATGTTGTGCTTGGAGCCAGCATTAACCACATAGGCGTCAAGCTAAGCAAGT
>DHJK01000112.1 GCA_002404295.1 Legionellales bacterium UBA4722 | reverse complement strand
AAACTTAATACAGGGAAGTGTTATCATGAAAAAAAATAAAAAATTTAATATTGATTTTAAATAGAGTCAGTTTTTTTGTTTTATTTAATGCATGTATAACCTCTGTTTTTGCTTCAGCTAATGAACCAGAGATTATTTATAATACTATGCATGATGTTTCTATACCAATACGTGACATGCCGGGATATTCTCAGGTGCCTGGATATTCTCAAGAAGAACATAAATTTGAAGTCAGACCCTATGCTCCACCATCCACTGCATCTCCACCATTGCTTGACAATAAAGTTCGTCAGTTTACAGCAGGTCCTGCTAATCCCTCTTTTAAGATAACTGATCTGCCTATAAAAAGTTTTCAAGGCATTGGCATAGGATTAAATGGTTACCAACCTTCTAGATCCCCACCCGATACCAATGGTGCAGCAGGGCCAACACAATATGTGCAATGGACTAATCCAGATTTCGCTGTGTTTGATAAAGCGACAGGGAAGATTTTAGATGGCTTTCCAAAATCGGGAGACGTCTTATTTAGCGGTACGGGTGGATTATGCGGAACAACGAATAAGGGTGATGGGATTGTAAAGTATGATCAATTAGCTAATCGCTGGGTCATTTCAAAATTTGCTTTTAATGACCAAATTAATGGCCCGTTTGCTCAATGTATTGCTGTATCTGTTACATCTGATGCAGCTGGTGCTTATTATCGATATGAGTTTCCATTTGTATCTTTGAATGATTATGGAAAATTAGGCATGTGGCCTGACGCCTATTATCTCACCATGTATATGGTTGGGACGAATACAGTTGGACCTAAAACATTTGGGCCGCGTATCTGTGCATTAGATCGAAATGCAATGCTTGCAGGAAAAAATACTACTATGCAATGCCAGCAACTTGATTTTCAAGCGGCGGCCGCTATTTTACCTGGTGATTTAGATGGAAAAACATTACCTCCTATTGGTACGCCCGAGTACTTAATGGGTCTACAAAAACCAAATACGTTAAAACTTTATAAATACCATGTTGATTTTACAAACCCGCAAAATTCCACTTTCTCAGACGCGATCATCATCCCTGTTAATACTTTTGCACTGACATGTGATGAAGTCGCGGGCGATAACTGTGCGCCCCAGCCAGGCACAACCATGAAATTAGATACTTCAAGCGATAGATTAATGAATCGACTAGCGTATCGTCAATTTTCAGATCATGGCTCGTTACTTGTAACTCATACAATAGTCAATCCGTCTAATAATACTTCCATGACTCGTTGGTATGAAGTTCGATTTAATAATGGAAGCACAACGCCTACGCTCTATCAAACGGGTAATCATCCACTTTTAAATAATGTCTGGGGATTCACGGGCAGCATTGCTATGGATAAATTTGGAAATATTGCTTTTGGTTATTCTAAGTCTTCCAGTACCATGTACCCATCGATTGGTGTTTCTGCGCGCCTTGCGTCTGCCCCATTAGGTCAGCTGAGCATTAGTACTACTGTTATTAAAGGAACGGGCTCTCAAGCAAATGGTACTCGCTGGGGTGATTATTCAGGCATGTCCATTGACCCTGTTGATGATTGCACATTTTGGTATACCAATGAATATAGGCAAGCTAATGCTTTGAATTGGAGTACTAATATTGCTAGTTTCAAAATGCCTGGGTGCTAATGACATTTTATCCACCCAGTGGAGCTTACTGAATAGTTACGGTAGATTTAACGATGAAGAGATGCGCGCAGTTCAAATGCTTTAATAAAATTTCTGACTTCATTTTTTAAAATTGGCAGAATAAATAATTTCATCCACCAGTTGTTTTGATGCTCCAATCGCAGCTCGAAACTGAACTTCGTTTCATTGCTAGTACCCTGAAATTGCCATAACCCTGAAACGCTTGAAAATGGCCCTCCTGAAGGCAAGCCCACACTAATTTCGTTTTTTGATCGCAACGTATAGGTAAAAGGACAGGAAAATTGTATTCCATATTTATGGACAAGAGCAGTTGCCTGAATGGTATCTTGAGTTCTATTATTAACTCGAGCTTCTTTGCACCAGGATAAAAATTTTGGGTACTGTTCAACTGCGTTAATCAAGCGAAATAAATGAGCAGGAGGACAAGATGCAATACCTTCATACTTTATCAAAGTCATTAGACATGCACTCCCAAGGCGCCACAGCTTGTTGATTGATCGAATTACTATTAATAATATCACAATTCAAGACTGAAACTACTCTTTTGCATACAGTGATAAAAGAGGGGGAAGGGATGTGATCAATGGCGCCTTTGCTAAATCTCGCAGTAAGTACCAATAGCGACCGTTCTATTGTAAGGTAATTTAAAAAATTCTATATCTAATGCTGAATTTCGCATAAGAAAAACAAAAAGTTTTTCTTGCCAAAAGAAAAATAACGTTCGTTCTCGACGAGTTGCAGAGATTTGTGCAATTTCAATTAAAAAGGTAGCTTGATCTACATCAAGGATAAAAGGGAATATTTTTTTATTATTAGCAATCGCTAACGCTTTGGGTATGTCAATGAATTCCATAAAACCATAATGTAGGGTTAAGCGGTATATTCCTTTTACAAGTTTTGTGAGTTCGTGACGCTCTGCTGTGGAAATATAGGGATGATTCATAATCGCAACACTTACTATTAAGATATGTTCTGGTAGGATGTGATTCAGTTTTAAATAATGAAGTAAAGCACCTCCACTTTTATCATAGGGATCAGAAATAAAAATCGTTGTTGCATTTGGAATATAATGTAAGTTTGGATGATTAAATTCATCAATTATAGTTTTTAAATCAATTTTTTCCTTGTAGTAAGAGGAGCGTAAAAATTCCATCCCTTTCTGCCAAGTCACCATGATGACTGCGCAGATAGCTGCAAAGAGAAGAGGAACCCAACCGCCGGTCATAATTTTTTGTGCATTAGCACCTAGAAAGGCAATATCGACAAATAGAAACAGAGAGAAGAGAGTCAATATTTTTATCATTGACCAGTGCCAATGAATATAGGCAACACGTGCTACCATCATAGTGACACCTAGCATCACTAAATTAACAGCAATGCCATAAGCATGCACGAGTGAACTGGAATTTTTGAAAGTGATAATTAATATAAGGGTGCCTATAGCAAGAATGGCATTCATTTGCGGAACATAAATTTGGCCTTTTTTATTAGCAGAAGTCTGAATAATAGGTAATCTAGGATAAAGATCTAATAATACGGCTTGTTTTGTGAGGGAGAAAGTGGCGGAAATAACCGCTTGTGATGCAATAATAGTTGCCATGGTTGCTAAGATCAGTAATGGATAGGCTAACCATTGCGGTGCAATTAAGTAGAAAGGGTTAACAATTGCTTCTGGATGCTGTAATAAATAGGCCCCTTGACCAAAATAATTAAGAAGTAATCCTGGTAATGCAACAGCAAACCAGCTAAGACGAATTGGTGTTTTACCGAAATGGCCAAGATCTGCATAAAGTGCTTCGCCACCAGTTACAACTAGAAAAACCCCACCTAAAGCCGCGTAACCTGTCCAGCCATTATGAATAAAAAACTCAATTGCATAATAGGGATTTAACGCGGATATCACCATTTGATTCTGTGCAATTTTCACAACACCCAGAATAGCTAATGTAATAAACCAAAATAATATGATGGGACCAAAGTAACTACCAATTTTAGCTGTACCATGGTATTGAAAAAGAAATAAAACCACGAGAATAATACAAGTTAAGGGCAGTACAAGTTGAGAAAAAGCGGGGGAGATAACGAGTAATCCTTCCATTGCACTCAAAACTGAAATGGCAGGGGTAAGCATACCATCTCCTAAAAGTAATCCTGCTCCCAAAATACCGACTAAAAAAAGGAACTTATAGGTATGGCCATTTTTTCTTTTTAACAAAGCGAGTAATGCAAGTACTCCACCTTCGCCATCATTATCGGCACGTAATATATAGCAAAGATATTTAATTGAAATAATTAAAATCAATGACCAGAAGATGAGCGATAGAATACCAAGAATATTTTCCGGTGAAACCGGTAAGCCTTGCAAAGATGCACGCATAGCGTAAAGCGGACTTGTTCCAATATCGCCATAGACAACACCTAGTGCAGCCATCGATAAAGGTAATAGCGATTTATTTTCAACTGATGACATCCTGTTCCCTTTTTACATTCGTTTTGTGACAAGTGATCATTGTGAAGTGTTAGCACACTAATACTTAAAAAAGCCCACTTGTCCGCATTGTCCTTGGTAAAAGTAGTCGTACTGATACAATGCACGTCGACCCGTATTAACGGAAATAACAGTGTTATCTTCCCATTTGACATAACAAGGGGCAACGGCGTTAGGGCCGGTAGAACTAGGGCAGGTCTGAACCGCGTCAAAGGTGTAGGACATTTGGTTTGCAGTCCCTGCCGTGATCGACATCTTGATACGAGGGATAGTATCTGGCACCTTATCATCTAAGTCATAGGTTCCAACTGGCCATTGGGCTCTGGGTAAGTTAATAAACATTTCCTTAACTCCAATGTCAAGAAGTAGCGTACCGCAGAACGTAACGGGTGTAGGAATATTAGTAAACCCATAACAACCATATTCCGTAAGAAAGTCACCTGGCACAGATGAACTGGGCGTCAGATTAAAAAGATTATAGCTAGCGGCAGAGTGAATACCTAAGGTTAGCCCAGTCGGTGCCCCGTTATCGCCAGGCCTGAGATAGTAACCTTGAGACACATCTGTTCCATTGTTGGCATTCGTTATATTAAGAAATGCATTAGCGACGGGTGAATGTAATAAATTCGGCAGAGTGGTGTCATTAGGGGGAAGGGCGCCAGGGCGATCAAAACCAACACCCATATAATGTAGAGTGGGCGCTGGGGGGCCGTCGCGATAACAAGATCCGCTGGTCGGCCCGGAACAGTAACCTTTATTAATTGCGAGTACCATGATGGGTTGAGTCATGACTGTACCAGTAGATGTTTGTATTCTGACTGGGGCTAAATAGTAATTGCCGGAATAAGTATCTCCGGTGCTGTCATAATAGGTTACACCAGCAGGACCTGGGCCTATGAAATTTTCGCTTGCGAGCAGATCACTAGCCGGAACAACAACGCCTATAGAACCCGTATCTATTGTATAGATAGCAAGAGTGCTCGTTGACGAGCTTGTGCTATAGCCAACATCAGCGTGTATTTGTAAGGGATCGGGTAGTGTTTGATGCAACGGCACATCATAAAAAGTGTTGGCATAACTACAGGATAACAGGTTTTGTTGCAGCACTAGAGTCTGACCGATTGCAACGCTATTATTGGTGGGATCATTTATCCAGGCATTGATCAAAATATTATTTGGAAATGACTGGCCGCTATAGGTATACGTTGCTAATCCTGTGTTAAAAGTAGTTGATGCGGGAGAAATAGCACCATTGGGCGCACCATACACATTCAGATGAATTGGATTATTCGCGCTAGGAATGAGCGGCTGACCCAGAGAGTTGCACATCGTCATGTTGATCGAAAACTGCTGTGAAGGGTTTTGCGTGCCACCCGTTGGATTATTTACCCGCGTTACGGCTGGCGAAAAAACAATGAGGTCTGCCTGACTCTGGCATGTCGTCGATGTGACGGGAATGGATACCGCAGTTGTATTACTTACTGAAAATAGACAATATCCATTACTATTCATGGTGCAGCCAGTGGGTATATAACCCGGCGTATTTATTTTGATTCCTACATTGGGATAAGTGTGATTGGGTATTGTTGTTGTAATACTTAAATTTGCTGCAGAAGCAGTATAGTTTTGGCATGAAAGAGGACCTTGTCCGCTGAGACAAAGTGTCATCGAAATCTGAGCGGCAGGCCCTGTCGCTGCAACATTAAAAAATAAGCCTGCGAAAACAGTTGGGCAATAAGAAAAAAATAACATGCAAATTAAAATTCGTTTTAACACAAGCTTATTCCTTAAGCATAAATGGAGAAAATCAGCGCATTGGCATAATTATTGCCGGTCTTCAATGTATTTAAAAACTGATCATTGTTCTTCTTGAATGAACCCTGACCTAAATAGAAAAAACGATAACCCAATTCGCATGGCAGACCCAATAATTTATTAAATTTAATACCGAAGCCGGCCATGACACTGAGTGCTGTGCTCGTCTGTCCTGAAAATGCATCTTCTGGGATCGTGATACCGTCATCGAGAGATCTTTCAGCAAAATGACTCGTTCTAATATAATTAGGGCCAATACCTAAATCAAATGTGATGTCATTTTTGCCGTTACTATTTTTGATGAACATTTTTGCTGCGGCATAGATTGGATAATTAGTAATCGAGTAGTGATAAGAAAGATTCGTAAATAGTTGTTCTTGAATCACATCACCTTGAACAGAAGTGTGTGCCAAATAAAGTGCATTGACCCCATACAACAAACTAAATTGATCTTTTTCGAATCCATCAAAATAATAACCCAGCCCCAAAAGAACATTACTAGCCCGTCCGTTATTGACTGTAAAATAATCACCAATCAGCCCTTCAATATCTATATTTTGAGCATTGCCTTGTGAGGCATTAAAGCCGCCCACTTGAAAAACTATAGTTCCGCGTTTTGGATTAAATCGGGAGAGAAAAGAAACCTGCTGATCAAGTGGTTTCATTTGCTGAGGCTTAACTGTTGAGATGTTTACTGAAGCATCGATGGCTGAATTTGAGACAATCTTACTACTGAGCAATTGATTGGCGATAGCGGAATGCCAAACGGATCCCGCTAATAAAAATAATAAGATCTTGAGACATCTTTCCTTGATACAAACAGTCACGTATTCTATTCCTTATCAGATCACGGGGTCACTTCATTACGCACCATACTTGAATCAGTTGTCATTGTATAGATGGCATTGGAATAATTTTTTTTGCTGCACCTTTTTAATAGCATTTTTATCATGAAAATGAACACCTATTCCAATCAATCTCACACCTAAAAAAAATTGAATGTCTCTACTTAATAATAAGTTCTTATATACATTAATTTCTATTAACTCAGATGATTTCTCCATCGTTGTGATTTTAAAATTGCTATATTTAATTTTTCATCAATCTGATCAATACGATGAGTTAATCTTTGATTTAGATCAGAGGTGACAACTTTCCTAACACAGAGGTGCGCTCTTAAAATAAACGTCTATTTACATGCTTTTCTTTTCTATTCTCATCTTTACTCTCGAATGTTGCATCAACACTCAATGGACGTTTTGGCGTACTCAAAGATTTTTTAGAAATAAAATGGATTCTTGTTATGTTAGAATTATATGAAACATTAAATTCAGTTGCTTTTTCTTCTTGAGTATCTTGTGTTGTTTCAGATTCCGGATAGATCTCAAGCATATAATCATTAAATTGTTTTCTTACTTCATGTTTATATATGTCGGCTAATTCAGCTCCTTTTATTCTCTTTTGCCCAGGAGGTGAATTGAAAGCCCCAGATGCGAATGAATATTTTAATTTACCGGAAGACTCTAATGTCACAGCAAAGCCGCCCCACATAGATTTTATAGTAGCTTTACATTGTTGCTCAAACAAGAATTCATGAGCTGACATCTCATCATTTTTTGGTGTATTGGCAAGTCTGGGCACATAATTTTTATTTAGCAATAAATTAAAATGTTTTAAATGTTCCTCATTGCAATTGTGAATAATTTCAAAATTATCTTTCATGAAATTACCTGAAACAGCTCTCCCTGTCGTATCTATAACGAGAAAAATTTTGGGAGTTATACAAGGAGCTAACATTATTTCGCTTGATTCTTTATTGATCAAACCAACCAATGGAGTACCTATATGTTGAAGTAGTATTTCTTTTGCATGTGGACTTAGCTTCATTTTTTTCAACTTCCTATAAAATAACGGCAGAATTTTATATCAAACAAGTAGAATTGTACAATGATTTATCTTTTCTGGGCTCTGTCGTAAAAGCTGGACTTTGGACAACCCCAGTCCCAGTCGTGAACGCGCCCGAGCCCGCGCGCGGCTTTTCCTACAACTAACCCAATACCTTAGCCATTTTAGTCT
Organism: Legionellales bacterium UBA4722; assembly: GCA_002404295.1. Taxonomy (GTDB): domain Bacteria; phylum Pseudomonadota; class Gammaproteobacteria; order DSM-16500; family DSM-16500; genus UBA4722. The sequence goes on along the minus strand of DHJK01000112.1, from coordinate 2,011 downwards.
GTAATTGTACCTAAACTATATCCTGCATCATCTCTTACCCGGTTTAGTAATTGGTTATTTTAGGCAGTTTGGAGGGCGTTCTTATAGCCACCCTAAGGGCTTGCTTGAACCCGTTTAAAGTAACCACTAGAGAATTTTAATAATTTACATATCATATAGATCAGAAATAAATCTGAGTTGAACCCATAATTGTAACGAGAAATTTATAGCCTATATGTAAGCGTCCAGCCATGCACATCACCAGATGCTTACGCTGTTTCTAACTGATTTTATAATTATCAAGGCGTTTTACTAATTACATGCCAGAATTAAATGCTTTTCTAGACACGGGGTGCTCTAAGCCCCAATAAATGTATTGAACGTTCATTCAATTATGATGTAGAATGAACGTTCAATACATTAGTTATGGAGATTCGATGTCAATGGCCACAACAAAAGATACTATTTTAGGTGCAGCATTAACGACTTTTATTGATAAAGGCTTTTCTGGGGCCTCTATAAGCCAAATTGCAAAAGCAGCTAATATTAATCAAAGCCTCATATATCATCATTTTAAATCAAAAGAGGATCTATGGGTTTGCGTAAAAAAATATTGTATAGATGAGGCAATAAACTTCCAACATATTCGTCATGATACACTGGAAAATTTTGTGCGCGATTTGGTAGAAGTACGTTTTGCTGTTTATGCGAAAGATGGTATGCGCATGTTAGTTCATTGGCAAGCTCTAGAACCAAACACTTCTCAATTCTATGGGCAAAGTATCACACCTCATCCATTGTTTGATATATCAGATCATATCAAGGAGTTACAAAAAAGTAAGCTTATACGTTCTGATCAAAACTACCAAGTTCTATCTGGAGTTATTTTTGGTCTCGCTTCTTATGCTTTCTTTGACTTTGCTCATGTTTTTGAACTTTCTAAAGAGCAAAGAGATGCTTACAAAGAGCTTGTTTGTCAAATATTAATTAAAACATTAAAACCATAATCTCAGTGCAAAACCAGATCCTTCAGGTAATCTGGTGATTTAGCTATTGATAAGAGTAAACAAATGTCTAAATTATTTAACCCATTTTTACTTTTTACACTGTTAGTTTTCATTTGTATTTTGATCGCCATTAATAGAAGTTATGCATCAAGACTATTCACATTTGCAATCACCAAACCTTTTAGGGAGTCATACTTAAAGGTCTCTTCAATACATGAAATTTGGTATGCGGAGTATGGAAATCCTTCTGGGGTTCCTGTCGTTTTTTTACACGGTGGCCCCGGTGCTGGTTGTGATGATGATGACATAAAATTCTTTGATCCAAAATTTTGGCGAATAATATTATTGGACCAGCGTGGATCTAAGCGATCAAAGCCGTTTGGCGAAATGAAAGGAAATACTACGCAGCATCTCGTTGCTGATCTAGAAAAATTAAGAAACAAATTACTCATAAAAAAATGGCTTATTTTCGGTGGCTCATGGGGCACTACGTTGGCTCTTGCTTATGGAGAAGCTCATCCCACTCATGTTCTTGGGTTTATCTTGAGAGGTATATTTCTTGCTAGAGAGAGTGATAGCGAACACTTATGGTATGGTATGCGTGACTTTTTTCCAGATGCTTGGCAAGAGCTTCATGATTTTTTACCAAAGGATCAACAAAAAAATTTAATACACTCTTATTATCAGTTAGTGATGAATCCTAATCCTAGAATAGCACTTCCAGCCGCACGTGCTTTTTTAAAATATGATTTAATTTGTTCCTTTTTAAAACTATCGTCTGAGCAGTTAAAGCAATTAATGTCCGACGATCAACTAAATCTTGGTGTTACTCGCACGTTTACTCATTACACCATTAATAATTTCTTTTTAAAAGAAAATCAATTACTAAATAACATCCAAAAAATAAATAAATTACCTCTAATCATTGTACATGGTCGGTATGACATTATAACTCCACCTAAGAGTGCATATGATCTCCATAGATTATGGCCAGGATCTAAATTAATTTTTGTTGATGATTCAGG
>DHJK01000059.1 GCA_002404295.1 Legionellales bacterium UBA4722 | reverse complement strand
AAAATTCCTGACTATAAATTTGCTTCATAGTTAATCAAGTAGGCTGTGTTTTTAAAGCCTCTTCAAATAACAATAAACCTATTTATAATGAATTACTAATTAAAATAGCTTATTAATAGAAGCATGACAAAGTAAGGATCACTTTAAAATTGGTTGTTGAAAAATTGTTACAGCAGCTTCGACACGAGTCAGCTCAGCTTAAGCATCAGCTGGCAATCGTGCAACAGCAGCTTGTGTGTGAACACAAAGAAACCGACCGTCAAGTTGATATCGCCAAAAAACAGGAAGAGAAAATTGAAGCAAGTAATAAAATGCTTGCTGAAAAAAAAGGAAGAATTGTTGAAGCAAACCCATGCCAGTGCACATTGGCAGCAGCAATATCAGGCATTACATGTGCGTGCTGAAGAAGATGTAAAGGCAGTGATTGAAACAAAAACGCAATTTGCAGCCGCTACACAGAAACTGGCAATTACCGAGGAGTTTTTGCGTGAAGTGACTTCGCAAAACCGAATGCTAGTAAAAGACAAATGGATACTTGAGCAAGAGCGGGCGGCGCCCTGAATCTTTGATATGATTGGATGATGATAATTTTGTGCAGCGCGCAATCTGTGTATTATGTGCAAATTTTGCTATCGAAGTGTAGTTTCATAGCGCGAACCTTCATGTGGGGCTTTCAAACAGCTTCGTGTCGCAATAACCGAGAACCGTCGAAATTTCCGCCAATATTTGAACAGCCCTCTATATAAACATGTGCTTGATTCTCCTACTTTTCAATGACGCCGTCTATTATCGCATCAAGATCAATTAAAATATCATCAGAAAATTTGAAATGACCCTGAAAATGGATATGCCCCCACGCCGCAGGAGAAATCTTACTTAACATGGCTATCCCTTTCAGGTTTCCACTTGCTTCATATTTTTCGAGTACTTTAGACAAAATGCTAGAGTTATAACGATTCCACCATCTACTCCTACTTCAGAACGATAAATACATTATACAATTTTAATAAATCTATTCCACACGATACATATCACAATTAAGTTTAGAAGGTTTGAATAAAAATGTTCTTGCCAAATCAGTATTTTTTTGGAATGCTTGCGATGCAAACATGAAGTAAAAGTATCTGTTTGAAAGAAAAAGTTTTACCTCAATGATGTATTAAGGAGAAATTATGGAACCAAGAAAAAAGAAACCAAGCGAAGATGGACAAAATGAACATAAAGCAGAAACAGCTCTCGTCCCACGACCACTCACCCAGTTAGAAAAACACTTTAAAGTAATGGCGGGAATTAAATCAGCTAATCCAAATGCTGAATTTTCCGCTGGGGCGATGTACACGGCATGTCGAGAAAGAGGATCTACTCGGTATCGAGCAGCATTGACTACATTTGTCTTTTGTACGTTAGGTAAGCTCAAGGCAGGGATTATGCCTTGGGGCACAATCAAATTAAGTGATGTTAATAAATTCAGGCATACTGACAGTTCCGATGGATTCACAGAAAACGGTGGTGTTGATACGGCTAGAATAGCTGCCTTGACTCAACGCGCCGATAGCGATGGAAATATTACTCAACCGGTTCACGCTGCTTATGTAAAAGAATACCAGTCGGCAAAAGATGCACCTCATTCATTTACAGGTAAAGGAGCAAACAAGGGTGAATGGGGTGGATATTGGGATGCTCAAAAATTTGCACAAATGAATGCAGAAGGGGTCAAAGTAGTAAGCGCAAGTCAATATAGTCGTTTCTTTACTGATCCTGAGGGAATTGATGACGAAGTTAAAGCAGATGTAAAACGTGAACGAGAGGCAGCCAAAGAGAAAGGACGTTCATCTTGGTGTCCTAGCTTTGGAGGTAGATAGTCTATACATTGCGTCACTCGTTAGCGGGGTGACGCATCATCCTCGTATCATGTGTAATACTAAAATCCGCAGTTTCTCCATTAACACCGTCCTATTACAGAGGCAACTTAACTCAGACAATCATTCGTCAAACTGGGCGGTAATTATTACCTAGTAAATAGGTATTAATAATATACAATATTTACGATATACTGACGGATCAATAACAGAATGAGGAAATTACAATGGGGTATTTATTTAGAGAAAAAACAGATGAGCAAAGAGCTGACGCAATTGCAGTAAGCAGTTTTTTTCATAATTATAAAAAAGCTAATCCCTCTTCCTTAACATCAGGTTGGAGAGGTATAGATCAAGAATTTGTAACTTTAAAAGATATTATTTTGCACGCAATGAAAAAGCCCACTGATATAAATGGTAACGGCGGTAACCTGACAGCTCACATTCTTTTTAAGCACTATGGGATTTGCGTTGAGAGAAATCATAAGCATCCAAGCTGTGAAGCACCTTTAGAAAATGGTGATTTCAAAAAGAATTTTTATGATGCTTGGTATAAGGTACGTGAATCAGAAACAGATGCTTTAAATAATTATTATTTATTAAGAAATGAGCAAAAAGAGAAAGAAGCAAAAGGTTATTTTCCGACTTGGCGTCGATCACAGGTTGCTGAGTTAGTAAAAAATACTGATGAAGTAAAATCGCAAGCACCTGTAATAGCTGAAACTAAGCGTAGTCTTGTCAGCTTGGTTAAAGCAAGCAGACCAGGATTCTTCCGTCGCATATTAGCAGGTCTTCGTTGTCCAACATTTTTTTATGGTAGTCGTACGCATCTAATATTTAATACGCCGCGCACAACATATAAGAATACAAATGAAATTACTATTTTTGGCATTGATACTAGAAAAGCGAGAAGTTCTGAGGATGCAGCTAAGAAAATTATTGATAGTACAACGGTAAAAGGATTATCAAGATAAGCATCTACAACACAAGGAGCCCAAAGCCATCATCGGCTTGCCTAGTAGGATTCACCGTACGCTTATGGCACTTCGCGCTAGTCAGTGCAGTTATTTTTCTTATTACAAAACAGGTAGCGCTGCAATAAGTGGCGCAGTCGTAGGTGGTGGGTTTGCTTATTTTCATCTGGTAGCATCGGGAGTATTAATTAGTAGTCTTGCCGGAGCAGCTTTGTTTGTTTTAGCTTTTTCGCTAGTCACTTATGGATTGAATTCAGTGAATTCGAACAAGCTAGCTGAGTGCCCTACACTAAGACCCTAAACTTTCATCATTGTATCATCAAGATGACAGGGGTGAAGTTCAGAAATAAAGTGTTGTCACTTTTCCTCTTTGCTAGCCTCTTGCGAAAAGTATATCCAAGAAAATCAAATTCTAAATTTGGATAATCACTTTTACGACTACGCTTGCTACAATAAACAACCTTTGTTTTATCAGGATGTAATGATAATCCACATTCCATAAAACGTTCTGTTAGCATTGCTAGGAGCTGATTTGCTTGGTATTGCGTTTTGCAATGAACAAGGCCGTCATCCGCATAGCAACACCACTTAACCTCAGGAAATTTTCTCGTCATCCAACTATCAAATACGTAATGTAAAAATAGATTACTTAAAACAGGGCTAACGACTCCACCTTGCATGACACCTTTGGTTTTAGGTTGTAAACTACCATCTGCGCTATACGATCGGCATTGCTCCTAAAGTTCTTACCAGACCTTAGTTTTGATATCACTTTAAATTAACGACGCGTCAACGGTGATTCAGTTTTATTCGTCTTTCTGATCCATACCTGTCAGATTTATTTCTGACTTTTCCTCAACGCTCACAACCACTACTCTTAATAGCAGTTGCTTGAGATGGTTTGAAACCAGCTCCTGAAAGCCGATTTCGAAGGGCCTACGTTCATCTTTTATAAAGCTTATTTATTTAGATTCCTTTCTTTTACCTCCTTTGGACGCAGCACACGGTAAAGGGACTTACCGGCCATCATAAAAACTATCTAGCCTTATTAACTGGCCACACTTAAACAATTCGTACTTCTTGCAGAACTAATTTCGACCGGCGGAAGTATAGCTATAATTTCTTTATATAATGTTGCAGTTGATTTATCTCTGGTTCCAAGTCTTCCCAAAAAGAAGGTTCCCAGACAATTCCGTCTTGTTTCTTCAGTTTTAGCACTTAGTTCAGACGATATTTCATTTACTAATATTCGGTATTCACTTCGTGCAGCTTCAATTTGAGCTGGATCATTATAATCAATCTTTTTCTCTAACAACTTTCCTATTTTATCAATAAAGTTGGCAGCACTTTTTGAATAGGTCTTTTTACCTATCTTAGTACCGCCGCCATAGGTAGTATATGGATGATCATTTAATTTACTCATAACATCCATCAAAATAACATGTTCTGGCATATAAGAAACCTGATCATGGGTACGCTTCTCATCGGATGTCGTTAGCTGATTAATATCGAATAAGGTATCATTTTCTGTTTTATATTTTATTGCGCCGCCTGGGCTCACAAGCAACCCATGATTTTCCAGAAGTCGATACACTCTTGCACGATCTGCCATGGTACTTTTCGTGTAGATAACAATTACTTGAGTATCAAACATATCGTTTAGCTGACTTGCTTTTATTTGATGTATCTCATGAGATTGAGTAACCAATGGAATACATTTTTTCCAGGCTTCATCAATACGAGAGTCGCCTTTAGCGAAAGTAAGAACCCATTTGCCTTCATTAACTAATTCTGGATCTTTACCATGATATTTATCAGATACCACGCTAACCCATCCATTATCTGAATCAGTTAATGTAGATATTTTAAGATTAAAAAGATCTGAATCAGAAAATTCTACACATTTCCCCAACCCGCGAGTCAAAGTGTTTTTTACACAATCTAGGCGAAATAGATATCGGCCACGTGTTACTGGCTTCGTTGCTTCCTTAGATGATTGGCTTGATGATGAAAGAACATTTTCATGTACAAGACTACCTTGCTTTTTGGGTGTAGCCGATCCCTCACGTGCTTCTAGTGGCGCAGCTTGTCTAGAAATGCCCATATCTTCTCTATGCTCATCTACTTCTTGAATACATGATCTAACCATCGTGAGTTGATTTTCATTATAAATTGGTGTTTCAGTAATACCATTACCTCGAGATCCTGGTTTTATAGTTCGTTCTGCTTTTAATAAGGCAATAATATTTTCTTGCCAGGTTATTAAATTAAAATCAGGATTTGATTTTTTTCTTATACCAATTCTTGACACCAATCTAACTTTTATTGATTCTCTTCTAGTAGAGGGAGACTCAATTAAAGCGCGAAACAATTCAACATCAGGGTCGGGTACTCTCATAACAGAAATTGTCGCGCAGTCACCGCCCTCTAAGCGACAGTCATTAATCATCTCCATAAGCGTACGAAATGTAACATCTATATAGGAGACATTTTCCATTTTTGGATATCGATACTGTAAATAAGACCAATATTTTTTTAAGTCTTCAAGTAAATTTTTAAAAGAGTAACCTTTATCTGCTTCCGTTAGGCCTTTTTTCTCTTTCCAAGCAATTAAGTCTTTTACGGTCATCCTCACAGCATTGGGTATCTCTTTTGCTGATTCATCAGCATGTTGTGCTATTGCTTTAAAATTTTGTTGTTTCCATTGGCTGAACTCTTCATGCTGTTTTGCTTCTTGACCACGTTTTTCGTTGAGTGACTTATTTGCATGTTCTAATATTGTTACTGCAATGTCATGTGGATTCAGTTCATTATTATCAAATTGCGCGTCAAAAATAGTTTGAAATATCTCAGGTTGTAATCTAATTTCACGAAACCGTGATGCATTGCTTGTTTTCTCATATGTATTTTTTTGCTTTACATTTGCTCCTGGATTATTATTTTTTAACTCAGTAATTGTTGTGTCACAAGCAAGCTCATTAAATACACCATCTGTCATCTGAATGACAATATCGCCTGGCACGACTTCCACTTGTGTGTAAAGAAGTGCATCTGGGTTATGTTGTATTAAATGAGCTGGTATCGGTGAAAATAGAAAGCTCGTTGTTCGTGTATCATAAAATTCATACTGGCGCGCGGGAAGTATACTTTTAACTTTTAAGGTCTTGCTATCCAATATTACAACCATTGTATCGCCTATATTCGAAACGGTTGCTGAACGCAATGTTCCCATTTGATCGTATTCTATAAGTGTTGCAGCCAAAGCAGATCCATTGAGATCGATTTCACGACCTCGTTGAGTTACTTCTTGATCACGTAGTGTGTATGTTGCTTTTCCTGCTGCTAATAAAGTTTGTTCTAAAGATAGAGGAAAAGTTGCAGACGATGTGATCGTCTCATCAACTTTGGTAATTAGGGTTTTATTATCACCAGAAATTTCATCATGTATTTTACCAAAGCCATGTCCATATCCATCCAATGTCATAGCAATAACAGACTGGAGAACACCATCTTGGTCATAATATTTTCGTACAGCTGCGGCATCTAATGTTTTATCATCCCTAAATGATCTATTACTTGCAAAAGTGGAGCCAGATATAATAGCTACACCTTGCTCAAACCAATGCTGATATCTATCGTGAGACCACTCTCTTTCTGAAGGATTACCATAAACACCTTTTTGTAGTATGACAGGATCATGTATTGTCATGCCCCATTGTTGTGGTTTCTTCGATGATCTCAACATTAGTAACTCCTCTTGTCTAACGCACTGTTTCTACTGAGTAGAAGATTATAGCTGATTGGCTGTTCTAATAAGGTATATATTTCTTTTGGAAAAGGTTGTTGAGGATTCCAATTAAAAAATAGTTTCATAACTTTTAGACTACAATTTTAAGCATTTCTATCAACTTTAATTATTTATGAGGTTTATGATTTTTTAAACAAGAATGGTTAAATACAGCGCATTTCTTATCAGTAAGTATTTTCACAGAGTTACATTTTTCAACTCATGGCAGGTAACTACTCAGCGCCCCTGATGTGTCATATATGGGGTGGCGCTGAGATTTGTGGCGGAATAACCAGTTTTGTGTATAATTGTTCATTTTTCAATAATCCGGATAATATTCATGCTCAGCTTTATGGTCTCCAATTTAAGCGAAAAACGCGAACCCGCCTTTTTTGCTCGCTCTCCAGAGAAAATTAAACATGCTGGACAACCACCATGTATCGAAAAAAAATATCAAGAAACTCCCACGCAAGAATATGCAAACTCCCAAAATATTGAATGGACGGATAGCATGTTAGTCACACCCACTGTCCGAGATACTTTATGGAAGGATCAGACACATGAAAAAAACGCTATCAGTTCCATTGAGGAACGACTAATTGAGAAGCCTGCGAGTTTAACTGATAAGGATAAATTAGTTTCTGGAAAGGCTGCGGCAAATCCTGCCCTTAATATAAACGGGCCTGGAGTGTAATTTAAACTGTGCATGTTTCCACAAAAAAGACGGTTGCTCCAGCAGTATTTGAAAATCAGTTGATGACTAAGGTTGTAGAACATGCGCAAAAATCAAAATCACATTTTTTCAAAAATAGAACATTTAAGATATTAAAAGAGATGAACGTGACAGACCATTTCTTAATGTAATATTGGCCTCTAAAACATAGATATATATCACGATATGTACGGGGCCGTATTTTATTCTAATACGGTATTACTAATACAAATGTTGCTCCTTGATCTACGCCTTCACTGCTTGCAAACAATTTCCCACCTAATTCTATAGCCAGGAGAGCACTATGATGAATACCATATCCATGGCCGTATGTTTTAGTTGTAAAACCAAATAAAAATATTTTATCTAAATTCTCTTTTTTGATCCCAATACCATTATCAATAACTGAAATTTGTATTTTCTCATCTAATTTTATTAGTTTAATAATTAGT
>DHJK01000054.1 GCA_002404295.1 Legionellales bacterium UBA4722 | reverse complement strand
GGTGGAAAATACGTGCCTGATGATAGCCGATTCCATATCTTGTAAAGATTGTCTTTCAAATTCATTTCAAAGTCTGCTAATGATTGCTGATCTACACCAGCTGCACCCGCATTCGCTTTGATCATTTGAAAAGCTTGCATCACTATATGCTTTGAAAGGATAAATGGTTTTGTCTTATCCAAGATTTCCTCCTCCTTCGAGTTGAATCTTAAATGCAACTTTCTAATGCAACCCCTTCGCTCCATTCCCATTACAGGAACTTCTTAGCTACTACGAGTTGCTCCGTCCCAGTGCTTCGCATCGGTACTCTGGTATTTGAGGTGTGAACTCTTATACTTCTCCCTTAGCATCAAAACGACTGGTTCCTGCGGTTCCTTATAAAAGCCAGAATCAGACTCACGCCACCTGTACGCCGGATACCACCTGCACAATAATCAGGTTCTTTGCAGATTGCTCCTAAAGTCCTTACCCGACCTTAGTTTTGATATCGCTTTAAATTAACGACGCGTCAACAGTGATTCGGTTTTATTCGTTTTTCTGATCCATACCTGTCAGATTTATTTCTGACTTTTCCTCAACGCTCACAACCACTACTCTTAATAGCAGCTGCTTGAGGTGGTTTGAAACCTGCTCCTGAAAGCCGATTTCGAAGGGCCTACCTTCATCTTTTATAAAGCTTGTTTATTTAGATTCCTTTCTTTTACCTCCTTCGGACCGCAGCACACGGTAAAGGGCTTTACCGGCCATCATAAAAACTATCTAGCCTTATTTACTGGCCACACCTAAACGATTCATACTTTTTGCAGAATTAATTTCGACAGGCGGAAATATAGCTATAATTTCTTTATATAATGTTGCAGTTGATTTATCTCTGGTTCCAAGTCTTCCCAAAAAGAAGGTGCCCAGACAATTCCGTCTTGTTTCTTCAGTTTTAACACTTAGTTCAGACGATATTTCATTTACTAATATTCGGTACTCACTTCGTGCAGCTTCAATTTGACCTGGATCATTATAATCAATTTTTTTCTCTAACAGCTTTCCTATTTTATCAATAAAGTTTTCTGTATTACGGTTAAGTTCACGATACAGGGTTGAGCGGTGCCTATCCATTCGTTTGGCAATCTCACCTATTTTTATAGCCTCATTGATAAAAAACAGTTAAAACGACATCGTTCCGCCATACTTAAGTGTGTATAATTCGCCATGCGACAGTTTCCTATGCTATAGATTCAAGTTCCTGCAAGTTCATGAATATACAGCATTTCGGAAAACTGTCGCACTTCTAGGGGCTTGTTGCATAAATGCGGGCCTTCGGCAAAAAGTCCCTTTTATTAGGTAAAACTGCTAAATCATAACAGAGTCTGGCATACCCAGTTCGTTCATTTTATTTAATATGTGACAACGCAATGTTAACTCAATAACCTGGTTTTCAAATATTCGACTAGCTGCGCTAGCACCGAATATCTTCTTCAATCGTAAAAATGCAGTTTCAGCTATGCTACGACGATGATAATTATTTTTTTCTTTCCATTTTTTAAGCCCCAATTTTCTAACGTGCCCTACGACATGATTACGTAATCGCACACCTTCATTTATGGGTTTATTTCGTGCAGCACCTACTCGGGGTGGGAAACAAGGCTTGGCACCAATACTTACTGTCGCAGTATAGCAATTAAACGTATCATAAGCTCCATCGCCCGTGACTTGGCCCACCTGGCATTCGCTATTTTTTGGAAGCAATGATTCAAATACTTCAGTATCACGCACGTTTGCATGTGTAACTACTGACATCACAATATCATGTGTTTTCTCATTTACCGCAATGTGTAACTTCCTCCAAGTACGGCGTTTTTCCTTACCATATAGACGCATTTTCCATTCACCTTCTCCATAAATTTTTATACCAGATGCATCCACTACCAAATGAACAGGCTCCCTGTTTTTATTTTCATACTTTGGAATATCAAGGGCATAGAGTTTTTGGTGTCGATGGTTCAAAAATAAATCTACCTCACGAACTTTTAACTGTCGGTTACACCGCGCTAAATAAGCATCAATATTATCCTCAAGGATTGATGAGCACCCTTTATCACCTTGGTAGTGGCCTTATTTATGATGGAATCCTTAGTTCAGTGAAAGGTGAGCGTGATGTTTTGTTGGCTCATATGGAGCGATTATTTCCCGGCGATGTATTAGTGCTAGATCGAGGATATTTTAGTTATTTTATTTTGGCCAAAGCGATAGAAAAAAGGGTTCATTTAATTTGTCGTATGCAATCTGGCAATGTAAACCAAGCGGTTCAATCATTTTGGGATAGTGATAGTTTGGATGAAGTCATTACGTATACACCTTCTATTGCGGTAAAATATGAAAGCAAAAAAAAAGGTTATGAGATAGAGCTTAATTCTGTTCAGCTACGATTAGTCAAATATACTATCAATGAAGAAACCTATGTTTGCAGTACAACATTATTGGATAAGCAGCAATATTTGTTAGATGAATTTCCGGCTGTTTACCATGGTCGATGGGGAATTGAGGAACTGTATAAAATATCAAAGCAGTATATTGATGTTGAGGACTTTCATAGTAAATCTGAGCGTGGGATAAAACAAGAATGCTATGCGCATATGTTGCTAATTAATTTAGCGCGAATATTTGAATCAGAAACTGATAAACAACTGCCACCGCCATCATCGCAGTCAAGGAAAAGCAGCAAAGAAGAAAAAAACAGTTATTGGCAGGATTTTTGTGGAGAAATAAAAAATATAAAAACAAACTTCAAAAATTGTTTGTTGGTAATAGGACGAAGCTTAGAGAAATTATTCTTACCCATAAATAATGGGAACTTTGGTTGCTTGCCAGGAATGCTCAATAGCATTTCACGTGTTCGCCAGAGAATAAGGCCCGGGCGGCATGCCCCGAGACAATCAAGAAAACCGCTGAAGAAGTGGTCGAGTAGTAATGGAGGGAAGGTCTTATATGCTTAACCGAATGCCATTGATGTACGCGCAACCCCTAGTAAGTTTGCTAATTGCTCTTTTGAATCGAGTAAGGGGTCAGCAGTAATGCTGGCCTCTTACTCGATCTAAACTTAGAAAACCTAGTTTCTGGTATTATCTGTAAATAATCAATAAGATAAGTGTTCTCCGCGCTAAACCTGGCCTTGATGAAATAATGCACATGCCAATCAATTTATGATACACTCCTCTCAAATAGATTAAGAAATAGGCGGGATTAACAATGAATAGAATAGAACGAGCTAAGTGAGTCTCATTTATATGATAGGAAATATTTTACGAGTTTCAATAAGCATTATTTTTTCTAGTCTGGTACTAGGATTTGTAGGAGCATTTGCTGCGGTTGGAGCTACGATTATGCTGCTAGCCGCAGGCGGCTTTGTGCTTCCTCTTATAATAGGTGTCTTAGATATAGGGCTCCTATATTTCCTTTTTGCGCCTATTATTAGTTTTATTAGTGGCAGCATGTCTTTTAATGCAATGCTTGCTGTTACATTTCTAGCACCTACTTTTTTATATATAGCATTACCTATTGTAGGAATAGGATTTTTGGCAGGCGCTACATATGGTATATATTGCGGTGCTGTATGTGGAATTTCTCATTTTAAAAATAGTCTTTATGCAGGTCTACTATTTCCGCTCAATGTTGCAAAATCATTTTTTAAAGTAGCAACACCGCTTCCTGACGTGATGACACATCATGAAATAGAGGAAATTGTTGAAAAAACAGGCCTGCAACGTATCACATGCCAAATGAAAGACGGAGTTTCAAAACATGGCATGGATTTCTTTAATGTTTTTCAAAAACATGTTCCTATTCCTTACGATATAGCCAAGACGGTGATTGAATATGCGATCAATGCAAAAGAAATGATTTTTAAGCCATATTATTCATTAGATTTTCCTACTACAGCTTTTAACATAAAACACATTATTCGAATGTATCCAATCACATATATTATTCATCTACCTCAAAATAGAAATGTAAAGATATATGCTGACATTGTGCAACGTGCTAAGGATAGAAGGAATCATGAAAGAAGCGATGCAGAAAGAGTACAACAAGAAGAATTGCTAATAGATAAAATTAGTAAAAATGATCTTTTATTAAAAGAAGAATCTGATGGAACCACTCAAATGATATGGAAAATGTTTAATAAAGCAGTTGTGCATACCATTCATACTACTGATACTATGCTAGATGAAGTTGTTGAAGAAGCAGTAGATAACATGACATTGCTGATGAAGAAAGATGAAAGTGAACAACCGAAAGCCCGTAATAAAATTAATTCAATAAGTTTTAATGAGCGTAGAGCAAATGGTTTAGTTTTGAGTTGGTTAGGAACAAGTGTTGATAGTCAAATAATGGAGCTAGAAGCAAAATCATCAAATTTGAGGCTTCCTTCTCCTAATATAGGCTAGGCTCCAACTACATAAAGCGGTTCAAAAGTTTCGTGGGGGCAGATATGGCCGGTAAAGCCGTTTACCGGCCATTTCATTTAATGACCGCACTTCTGTAAATAAGATAGTAAAGATAAAATAAAATCGCCAATAATAGCCGCAGACACCAAAATAGCTAAGCATTTTTCTAGAAGGCCAAATTTGGTTTCAGTAACGATTGCTTTACCATTAACATAAAGGCGATTATAGCGATCATATTGGAGTTCAATTACTTCTCCATGATCACCGGTTTGAGTCATAAAAGTAGTTAGTTCAGTCATTTGGAGTCCTTAAAGCTGCTAAGCATTTATTCCGTGTCGATCTTAATAATTTAATTCACTATTCGCAATCGTGAAATGTGGTTTCAAATTGAATTGTCCAATAGTTATATACAGTAGTAAATACGTCTAACAAGGATAACCATTGATTTTTTTTATTAATAATAATTAGCCCACTATAATCAAAAGGTATTTTAAAATTACCCCATGTGCATGATATCTGCTCCCAAGGTTTGCTCTGAGTTGTTTCCTGGATATCATTATCTTGATTTCGATCTTGCGAATAAAAGTGCTTAATGTTGTTTGCCAATTCCTTAATTAATTTAATTTCGGGGCACTCTGAATTTATTAAGAAATAATAATCACTTTTCTTGTTCATTAGTTTGGAGGGAGATAATACCTTATATTTAAGCAGATTATTATTTAAGTAGGACTCCCAGATCCATTCCTTTAGGTGATGTATTGTTAATGTAAAGTTAATTGCATGTCTTGTAGATTTTGGATCAAGCTGAAAATCGCAATATTCATTTCTTGCTTTTTCAAACATATCTCGCGGGGTTATTAAGAATGCTTTAGTTGATTTCAAAATAGTGCTCTCATAGACAGATAAATTATTTAAATTCATCTGATCTTAGGTAATTATTTTTTACTAAAAATAGCTACTGCTTTAAAATAATAACTTTCTTAT
>DHJK01000108.1:3991-9604 GCA_002404295.1 Legionellales bacterium UBA4722 | reverse complement strand
TGTGTATAAGAGACAGTCTCAGGCCTCTCCCTGTTTTTTTAATTTAATGTTAATCTGTCATATAAGCATGCAGCCAACGAGCTTCTTGAATCATACCACTGAGCGCCCAAAGATAGTTGTTCATTATATCAATCCCGACTGCTTCCACATCAGCAATCGTTGCTATTACCGCCAATGCTTCTGCCTGACAAAGACAACGATTAACCGCTGCAGAAATCTGTTGCTGACTGAGCTCTTCTTTTAATAGGTAAATATGATTAGGCGAGACGTGAGAGTGAATATTCATAAGTTAATTCCTTTGTAGTATTTTCAATATCACCTTTTTCAAGAGGTGGCCAGGTGTTGAAAACCGTACAAAGAACGGCGGGCCTATTTCCCTTTCGGGTATTGTATTAGCCCCCACCCGACCCTAAAGATCGGAAATAAAAATGCCGCATATCGAGTGCGGCGTCCCCTTTGTAGTGTTTTCAGCACTGAGAGTACAATAACGCTAAGAGATTAAAGCAGTCAAGGACTTTAAATTGCACTTATATATGCCCACATTTTTTTTGCGTCTGGGCACTTAAAGTATAATGATCATGCTCATAGATATGGTCAGTACGGCTCGCACATAGCAATAAGAACGGAGCATATCCAACCAACTCTTCATTCTTATTCATTATTATTAGCTAAAACATTTTTTTACCATTAGGCACTTTAGGATCAACAGTAATCAGGCATATCGCACCATCATCATCAGGAAATCCAACCAGTAAAAATTCAGACGTGAATCCCGCTATATTTTTCTCACCTAGACTGATGCATCCCATGACTTGCCTGCCAATCAAAGATTCCGGCGTGTAATGAACAGTCACTTGAGCAGACGTCTGTTTAACACCGATTTCATCGCCAAAATCTACCCAGACCTTGTAAGCTGGTTTTTTTGCGCGAGGAAAGTCTTCTGCCTTAATAATGGTACCTGACCTTAAATCGACTTTCTCAAATTCTTCATATGTTATGATCATGATATTTTCCTTGATGAGCGAGTAAAGAAAAAATGTTTTTTACAGCCTACAAAAATGGCGGCTATAACAAGAAGCATTCCGATGATTTCACTAAATAACATTAATGCCCACACAACATTGAGCAAGCGTTAATTCGGCGCAACCAATGACATAGTCTTTTTTTGTTATAGAATGGTTCATATTAGTTTCTCAATACATTCGCTGCTATTTTGATCCCATGAGACAGCCAGGTCATCTAGTGCCTGATCTGTTACACGATAAACAGTCCATTCATCCATTGCTTTTGCGCCTATGCGCTTATAAAAACCAATAGCAGTTTCATTCCAGTCTAGAACCCACCATTCTAAGCGACCACATTTTCTGTTTTTTGCTAATTGAGCAAGATAAGCTAGCATTTTTTGGCCGATGCCTTTACCGCGCGCTTCCGGTTTAACAAATAAATCTTCCAAATAAATACCGGGACGACCTAAGAAAGTTGAAAAGTTATGAAAATAAAGTGCAAAGCTAACCGGCACACCATCAAGATAACCAATAACGACCTCAGCATGTGCGTGGTTGCCAAACAATGTTTCTTTTAGAATATTCTCAGTTGCAACAACTTCGTGTAGTAATTTTTCATACTCCGCAAGCTCTTTGATGAAAGAGAGAATGAGAGGTACATCCTCAATGGTTGCAGGTTTAATTTCAAATACATCAATCATTATGTTATCTCCGTTAGAATTTTAGCAAGTTCAATACTATTCTGTGCGATAGGTACGTTGTAAGCGTTCATTTTAAGTCTGTACCAATCATAATGAGCGTGGCTTCCACCGAGAAAACCGATAACACACATATTAGCAGCAATAGCTGCTTCAATGCCTGCCAAGCTGTCCTCAACCACAATACAATCTTTGGGGTTATAGCCCATTTTTGCTGCCGCGAATAAAAATAAATCAGGCGCAGGTTTTCCTTTCTGTACATTCTGAACGCTAAAAATAGCTTGATCAGGGAAATATTTTCTAAGACCGGTAACATAAAGTGATTTATATATTTTATCAAATGTGCCTGACGAGGCAACGCACATGGGAGCGTCTTTTTTTTCAAGTGAAGTTAGCAATTCAGCTATGCCAGAAATGGCAGATAATTCGGCATGAAGTGCATCGTGAACTTGTTCCTGAATATGGCTAATTTGTTCAGGCGTGAAGCGTATCCCCGATTCACTGCTGATCTCTTCATAAACCGCCTTATCCGATATGCCAGTAAATCGCTTAATCGCATCTTCAATTGAGATTGGGTAGCCAATATCATGAAGGTGCTTAATAAAATACTTTGTCGTTATAATTTCACTATCTACCAAGACACCATCACAATCAAAAATGATACACTTCATATAAGCTAACCCATCGTTTACTAGAGAATTTCACAAGAAAGACCACTTTCTAACACCTATCACTTTACCTGTAATGTTATTTTGCTAAGCGTTGTTTCATCAACCGCATTCCATCAAAAATAGACTGAGAGATTTGCCTAGGAAATGTATGAGGCAATAGTACAGATACTTTTTGTATCACGTCATCCACCTTACTTAGCATTTCATCAAGAATTGCTTCAGCCTTTCCTATAGAATAATTTGCAGCTTTCGCCGTTTTTATAAAATGCCGACGCTGTATATTATACCAATGGTAATGATAATTCTCACCTTTAAGTGCCATTGCCATCTTAATTTTTTGCTTTTGCAACTGTTTTTTTGCGATTAAAGGATAGGCAGACATAATATCATAGAGGGGGGTTAGACGATATTTTCCTTCAGGCTCAATGAACAGACTAAAGTTTTTTGCATGCCCGTCAATTGCAGCTAACAACCAAAACAAAACCTGAGAACGAAAAAAAATATCCCTGTCTTCTGCTGGACTTGCAGATCCCAACAACAAATTCATAATATCATTAATACCCGGACCTCCATCTGATTGATATTTTAAATTAGATGAGGTACCCAGTGCTTGGCACATGTCTTCTTGGGGCAGTCGCATTAACCAAGTTTTATCCTGTGATAATTTTCTGTCAAAACGTTCCACCACCAAAACTTTTACATCTTCAAAATGAAGAATTTCGCTTTTTGCAACAGACAACCCAAAGGCTCTAGTAATTTCTGAGCATAGCCATTCGTTTTCACAACTGTCACTTAGATCCATTTGTTGATGGGAAATAAATCCTATTGGTAACTTAAAAATATGCGTAGTGGGCGTTTCTCTAAGCGGTCTACACCATACTTGTTTATGATATAAAAAAGCTGATTTTTCTTGTGCTCCAGCAATAGAAATACGAAATTCCGCTGTATTATCCGTCATGCCCAGCGGATAGTTTTGATATCCACGTAAAATAGCAGCTATTTCTTTTTCATTTAACGGTTCTAAGGTGATTTTATTTTTAAAAGAGGGAATCTCGCCTTCTATCATCTGTATGGCGCCTACACAATCTTTTCCTATACTCGCTAATAAGTCAAATGGCTGATTTGTTGTAACATGAAATTTAGCTTGAATACGTGCTCTAATTAACGAATTATCAGGTAACAGGTTGTCAAAAAAATTATATACAACATCGCCCATAAACAATTCGTTTATCAAAGGGAGCGAGAGTGAAATAGGACGAGCGCCGGGTGTTGCAAGCCATTGCTGATTATAAGCGAATGTGAGGCCATTTTTTGAATTTTTTTCTAACTCGCCTATCAAAATTCCGTTCATAATTATGCTAAGAACACGTTTATGTATTTTCATTTGTTACCACTCTTCTTTCCATTCGTTTTTTGTAATAATAGCATCATCTTTTATGGCTATTTTTATATCTAAATTAACAGCAGACAATATATGAAATAGCGTATTTAATTTAGTACCTTCTGGTTTTATCTCAAATTCCGAAATAGTTTGTTGTTTCAACCCTACGAGTTTGCCTACCTCGGCTTGGCTTAACTTCAGTTTTTTACGTTGATTACTAATAAGTAAGGCCAATTCTTTGGGAGAGCGAATAAACATAATTAGGTTCTCCTTCTTAGTGCAGAGTGTTTTTTACCCGTTATATATTGTAGGTCTAATTATACCCCCTGCAACGGGTAAAATCAACCTTACCCTTTGTGGCGGGGATTACATTGCTTATTATAGATGCCAAAAAAATATAAATCCCTTAAAAACAATGAGATAGCCCAAAAAAAAGCAATTATTTAAAAATGTCCTATACTGAAGAAAAGATGACATGAGGATACTTTTATGAGCCTTAGAAAACTGTGGCCAACAACAAAGAAAGAAGAAAAAACTTCTGAAAATAAAGTTAGCCTAGAAAAGCAAAATAATAAAACTCTTGGCTGGAGAGACATTATAAGTAGACTAAAAACACTTTATAAATCAAAAACTGGTAAAGTAAAGTTAAAAAGCATAGAAAGACAATGGAAACCATTAATCACACAGTTAAATAAAATAGTTCTAGAAGTCAAAGAAAAACATAAAGAATTACAATTACCAGTCACACCTGATCAACCCAAATCAGAGGATCCAATCAAACAATTTCTTGATATTGCAGAAAAACTAATAAATAGAGCAAAAGATATATCAGATTCTATTAGTTATGAAGTTTATTTTGTAGCAAATAAAGAAGAAGCACAAAAAATTAAAACTGATTACGCTATAATTATGTATGTAGGCAAAAATTCTAAAAATAATGAAACAGATCAATATCATTATCGATTTGTTGCAAAAAAACACAACGCCAAAGACTCTGAAAAGCTAGAAATTGATGACAATGTGGCGCCACCAGAACTCATTAGTCTATGCACTAGCTCACATAAAGAGAACAATAATGAACTTATTACTACAGAAAATAACATTGATATAATAGATTCAGTAACAAAAAAAATATCTTTAACTCATGGTATAAAGGTGCCTGAAAAAAGCTTAAAAGAAATATTGTCAGGCGGACTAAAATTAGCTGAAGATATACCTGTTATTCTTGATGCATTCGAACAACTTCCTCTTGTCCCCCTTCTTCTTGATCGGTTAAATAAATTTAAAAGTGATAACAATGACTTTAACTTAAGTCATTTTTTAAAAACCGTCCTACCGATAGAGACATTTAAAAAACTTAAAGAAGACGCGTTTAACGCATTAAAACCAGAAAACTTTAAATCACTTCACCCCGATATACAAGTAACAGCGCTTTCTGCAATGGAAGCGTATAATGCTGCGATCAAAAAAGCCGCATTATATATGGATGAATTTGAAATTAAAAATGGTTTGATTCCAGGCTCACTATTTACAAAGATAAATATTATTGATAACAAACCGTTAAGCGAACTTTTAAATGAATTTAATGAAAAATATAAAGACGCAATGAAAGCTGCCAATTTTATAGAACCAGCCGAATTATATCCTTATCATTTCTCGATTTTACAACAACGCAAAGCGATGCTAGCAGCTTTACCAACAGGTGAACCTGAAAGTGCAGCTGTTAAAATACAAAGAAAGCGCATTCAAGATCAAATTGATAAATTAGGAGACGTTCAGGAGCCGCCAAAAAGAGAAGATATTAAAGATTTATATAAAAACTTACAAAAAATGTTCGAGAAAAATTATGAAAAACTGAA
>DHJK01000108.1:559-3928 GCA_002404295.1 Legionellales bacterium UBA4722 | reverse complement strand
ACTAACAAGACAGGTATCGGCGGACAAAAAGCAAATCAAACAAAAAAATAAGAATGAGCATCAACTAGCCGATATGATTATAGAAGCAGAACTATTTGTTTCGAATATGGAGAATAAGTTAAAAGAAATACTTGATGAGAAAACGTATGAAATTTACTTTACAACCGAAACCCAAGCCGATGAAAAATCACCTTGGATTCAACAAGCCGCAAATGCGCTTCAACAGACTAAAAATATAATTGCCAATATTAAAATTTTACAGCAAAAAATAGAAGCACCTGATGCTAACACCCCATTTGCTCATCTTAGAATCAAGGCAAATGTTGCAAGCGAATTACTTCTAGCCGGAACAGAATTAGCAATTGCTTTAAAGCAATTACAAGGAAATGTTCATTTACAAGAATCTGTTTCATCTGAAATGTCTAGTGCAAAATCAAAAATTTCCGAATTAAAAAATAACGTTAAAAGCAATAAAAATAAAACTTCTTCTTTCTTAGCGAACTTAAAAGAATCAAGTGTACCCTTACTAGTAGCCATAGATAAAATAAAAGTTATACTCTCAGATAAATTTTCTAACTCAAAAGTTAATAATGAAAAAATACAGACGGCCTTAAACAAAACATCTATACTAACGCATGAATTAAAAAAAATATGTGAAGGCATATATACTAAAGAGAAAGAAACTAGCTCCGTAACATTTGCGCTTTCACACATAAGAGAAATTTATAATTCTATAAGTTCATTACCTGATATATTATCTGTATTAAGTGAGATATCTAAAGACGATGCGAAAGAAACCGCTATAGACATCAATTCAGTCATTAAAGATGTTGTATTATATGCAGATAAGCTGGAAATTTTTCTCTGTTTGAAAGAAGGCTACCTAACTAATATGCTGGAACCTGCCATATTATCTTATTACAACAAACTCAATGAACAAGGCTACAATTTTCATGCCAATGATCGCTACCCTTTTCTGCTTGATGTAGATAAGCAAAGAAAAACTCTATTAGAAGATAATGATACGCCTGATTTCCAAAAAACAATAATTAAAGAGCGCACAACTTCTAACATTCATAGAACACAACCTCACTCTGGCCAAAGCGAAGAAGCTATCACTTCCTATATCAAAAAAGAAATATTTTTAGCTTTATCGAGCCATATTAAAACATTAACCGCTCTTCTTATGTTTAACAATTCATCTAAAAATGATGAGCTACGCACTAAAATTCAATTATTCGCACAATTTCAGGAACTTTATAATCAAAGTAAATTTTCAAAAAACCTTGACGAAATTTTCAGACAACTAAAAGTTCAATTTCCTAACGATTATCATATGTTATTTGAAGGTGATACTGGCAATGTATTAAAAAATATAGAGTTAAATAATATGTTACCTACTGCTATATCAAAAACAATTGATCTTGAACTAGCCACATTAAAAAAACAACGTGGCTCCTATTTCTTTTTTGCTTCGGAACAAGCGCTATTATTAGAGAAAAGAATAAACGCTTGTGAAAAATTACAACTTCTTATCAAAAATCACAATTTAAATGATGCTCTCAGCAAGTTGGGCATTGCGGCAGAATTACTTAAAAAATATGATTCACAATTTATTGACCAGCTTAAATTGATTGAATCTGCACTTCCTATGGCACAAAGACCACAAACAACACTTGGAAATACTCCCCAAGAAAAAAAACATGCTCCAGTCACGCTTAGTGATAATTCTAAGGAACATCAATACGCAATAGAATTACTCGATGGTAAACTTAAAGAATTAAATTCAGCTTACCAAAGTACAACTGTAACGGCAAAAATTGAACTATTAAGTGAATTAAAAATACAATTAACAAACAAACATTCTTTAGAAAGCGCGATTCATCATATCAAAACTGATAAAAGATTTTCCAATAATGCGCATCTCTTATTTGAAGGTCGCACAGGGAAAATATTAAAAGAAGCACAAAATATTACGATCACAAAAGCTGAACTTTTTCATCGCTTTGATGCAGAAATTAACATCTTGAAAAATGAACGCTACACACATTTCCGTGTTTTCGCACACACTAGAAAAAATAAAAATGAAATGCATATTGAAGCGTTGCTAAATTTAAGAGCTAAATTTACTGATCCAGATAAAAGTGTACGAGATATCATCCGTGACTTAGATCCTACCGATAAGGATGTTTTACAAAAATATGAGCCTGATTTACTCAACGCTTTTAAAAGCGCACCGGTCATTAAACGGCGTTAATAATATATTTCTTTAACCTGGTTGCAACTTGTAGTAACTTAAAGGCAATCATTTTTTAATCGTAGGCAAAATTCTCACCATGCTAAAATTACCTTCCTTAAAACCCGGCGACAGCATTGACATTATTGCCCCTGCATCCCGCTGCACTGAGGCTCAATTAAAGACATTAAAAGAACTACTAGAATCCTGGCAGTTATCTTGCATCATCGCAGACGATATTTTTGGTGATGATCCATTCTGCGCTAATACAGATGAAATTCGTTTGTCGCAATTGGTAAATGCATTAACAAATACTCAAACAAAAGCCATCATTTGCGCCCGTGGCGGTTATGGTTCCATGCGATTGATACCAGCCCTATCAAAAATGACCCCGCCTCCGCACCCCAAATTATTTGTTGGCATGAGCGACACCACAGCCTTACAACTTTATTTACAACAACAATGGCAATGGCCAACCATTCATGGCGCATCCGCACCTGACAGATTTTCTCCTGAATCCATTGCTTCTCTAAAATCTATTTTATTTGCTGATGTTAAACAAATACAATTTACTGGATTATTGCCTCTTAATTTGCATGCAAAGAAAAAACGTCTTATTAATAGTTATATAGCCGGAGGTAATTTATCTTTAGTTCAAGCTGGAATTGGCACTTCCTGGCAATTAGATGGACGAGATAAAATCATTTTATTAGAAGATACGGGTGAACGCGGTTATCGTGTTGATCGCATGTTCCAACATTTAGCACAAGCAGGTATTTTAAAAGACGCAGCCGCTATTTTAATCGGTGATTTTACCGAGGGCAATGAAGCAAATGGCATTTCCTTAGTTGAAGAAGCAATTAATCGTTTTGCTCACAGCTGTCAAATACCAGTCGTGCGTGTAAAAGGAATAGGTCATGGATATACTAATTACGCCCTACCCTTAGGCACAGCAACAACGCTTAAATTAGGTGACGAAATGACATTAACATGTTCAAGATAAATTATAACAGTCCAGCTCACCATCGTCATTGCGAGCGAGAGCGAAGCAACCTAGTCTTTTAAGAGCTGATTAGTACGACTCAGGCTCAGAAGCAGCGTTGAAAAACTAGGTTGCTTCGCTCGCGCTCGCA
>DHJK01000108.1:0-472 GCA_002404295.1 Legionellales bacterium UBA4722 | reverse complement strand
TCGCGCTCGCAATGACGAGGGCTAAACTGTTATGATAAATGTTAACGACGCGCCAATACAGCCATAGTTAAACGATTCACTGAAATTAATTTTTGCTCCTCATTTATAATTTCAATACCCCATACTTGAGTTGATTTTCCCAAATGATATGGCTTTGCGATGCCTATGACATAACCTTCACGAGCAGAGCGTATATGATTCGTATTAATATCAAGCCCTACACTATAAAATTGGCTCTGATCAACACAAAAATTAGCTGCTGTACTACCCACCGTTTCTGCTAACACACAAGACGCACCACCATGCATGATACCTAATGGTTGTTTAGTACGTTCATCCACAGGCATACGCGCAATTAAAAAATCATCCCCAATGTCAGTAAACTCAATACCGAGATGCTCGACCATAGTGCCTTTACTACGCGCATCAATTAACTCCAAACTGATATCCATTTGCCAAATCTTCATAAAAT
>DHJK01000076.1 GCA_002404295.1 Legionellales bacterium UBA4722 | reverse complement strand
TTTGTCTAATGCGATTGCCCTGCATCTCGAGCTTGCCAGTTTGATTAAATTGGCAAGCTTAGATGTGAATTAACAATATATGAAATTATTTGTTAAATCATAATATTACAAGTATTATATGTCCTATTTTGACGATTTAATTTTATATGCTATAATTTATTATATGTCCTAAATTGGCGGTGCAACAATGCGTGTAAAGTACTCAGAAAGCATAGAATATAAAGCCCTCACCCTCTTAAAAGCGATTCGAGGAAGCGCTATATTACGTGAAGATTTTGAAGGCCTAGGCTCATATCGACAAATAAGCCGCGCGATAAACAAGCTCATTGAAGAAAAAAAATTGGTAAAAATCGGCAAAGGTATATATGCTAAAGCTTACCTTTCAAAGTATTCCACCACTCCCCTCATCAAGAACGGCGTAGATTCAACTCTTCGAGCTGCATTAAAGCGCTTAAATATAGATTTTGAACCAGGCAGCGCAGAAAAAGAATACAACCAAGGCAAAACCACCCAAGTACCCATTCGTAATATTGTAAGACTAAAAAGCCGATGCCGTAGACGTATTGGATATATAAACAGTGAGTTATTTTTTGAGAAGAATATCAATGCTAAATAAAAAAGATTTACATGAATTAATTGCCACTACGCGTCAACATATTAACTTACTTGAATCCGCGATTGAAAAAGACTATTACGTCACCCAAGTCATTCACGCTCTTTCAAATTTAGAAAATGAAACTTTTCGCCTCATTTTTTGTGGCGGTACTTGTCTTGCTAAAGCGCATAAGCTTGTAGAACGTATGTCAGAAGATGTAGATTTTAAAGTGCAGCTTAAAATTAAAGAGGATTTCAGTAAATCGCGCTTAAAAAATGAATTGAAAAAATTTAGAGAGCAAATTAGATCCATATTGATCTTGCCCAACTTATCGGTAATAAATGACTTTGCTCGCAATGAAGGAAGATATCAACAAGTCACTTTAAAATACCCCCACTCTTTTCCAATTGGTGGCGCATTGCGACCTGATATTAAAGTTGAATTTACATTTGCTGATATTCGTCTTTCAATTGATCAACTACATATTAAAACACTTATTGAAGATACTTTAAATGGAATTAGCTTATTTGACCCGCCGGCAACTCAATGCGTCACTATAGAGGAAACAGCTATTGAAAAGTGGGTTGCTTTAACTCGCCGGATTATGGCGATTGAGCGTGGTCGCGAGGAGGATGATAAGACATTGGTCCGCCATGTTTATGACCTGAATGCTATTAACCACGCTGATAAGATAAGTTCTAATTTTACTGAACTTGCGGAGACTATTGTTATAAGTGATGGTATGCAATTTAAAAATCAACATACAGAATATGCTGTTGATCCAAGTTCCGAAATTAAACAATCCTTATTTTTACTGAAAAATAAACCCATATGGAAAGAAAGATATGAAGTGTTTATTGAGACGATGGTTTATGGTAGCACAACAGCCCTTCCATATGATAAGGCTATCGATATAATTGAACGTATTAGCGCTAATGTCATTGCTAAACTGTAAACTATTCTCATTTAGTCAATTAGGGAAATAATAATGAAAGACGCAAAAAAGAAAGAAAATGAAAACAGATAGCAGACTCCCAATCTTTTCAACAAAATGACTCAGTCAAGAATAAAAGCAATAGCTCTTCTGTCATGAATGAACAAAATCAAGCTGAGAATGCGGATTTTACAAACACAGTTTCTCAGTTAGTATTATCAACTCAGCATTTAGTTACAATGGTAAATGATATCGCTCCTTTAGAAAGCCATCGCAGATACGGTGGTCAAACACAAGCGGATCACATTAGATTTTTAGGCAATAAGATAATCAAGCAGATGAAGAAGCCACAATTCAAATTCCCAGACTTAACAAACAACGTATTACCACCATCACAACTGCCGACGAGAACCATGTTTTAAACTATGACCATCCCCCCCATCTAAAAACTGTTTAATATGGTACTTTTTTATGGACGATTGTTTTATAGTCAAATAATGATATAATGCTTATTTTATAAATCAAAGAGGAGTTCAAGTATATGCAACCTAATCCTGAAAGCAAAGCTAATTATCAAATAGTTAATAGAAATTCAGCTTACACCACTTGCCGTATGTTAACGGAACTTTTCAATCAAGGCGTGGGTGTTATTACAGATTTAACTAGCGCAGTGGTTAACTCTTCTTTAGCCCCTGGACTTGCAAGGACTTTGACTCAACGTGATTATGATCCTATTGCAGGTGTAAATATTCCTGGCGAAAGCTCTACACGTACCACTGAATATCAGCAGACTGAAGGACATCGTAATTCACCAAAACGCTAATAAATGAATTGGCTCGCCCATAAGAAAAAGTTAAGAAGGGTAAGTGAATTTACAATATCACAACCCCTTCTTTTTACTTTACATGAGAAAGAACAAAAAAGAGGTGAAATATTTATTTTAATAAATTCGATCCTTCTAGTACAAGCTATATAAATTATTTTGTGGAACGATGATCATGTTAGGTGCTGCACTCTCATGCGTACAACCTAGCTTTTTATCGATCGGTTAGGCAGGAAGAATAAAATAGTGCTTTTTTAGCAAGCAGTTGAATCATCTCAGCAATAAAGATTGATAATCTTGCAGCCCAAGGATTGGCAATGTAAGCGCCTGCTGTGGTAGTATCTCGAAAATATAAAAACAAACACAAACCGAGGAAAACACTATGCAAGCAAGAACATCTCATCTTTTTACGGAATTTTTTGACTTTGAAGAAAAACATTCTAACAGAGAAATCGTGGAATTATTAAAAACTTATTTAAATACAACAGCAATGCTGCCATTACTAGATAATGTGAATTTTTCTCTCTCTCATAAAGATAATCAGCTTTTGAGCCAGAGTAAATTTAACATAGATCGAATGGAAGCAATGAAAGATAAAAATGTAACCATCTATGAAAAGCATATAGCCGCCATACAACAATCACAACCAACGCGAGGCTTACTATTTAATTATCAAATTCCATTAAACATTATTTTTCCCATGGCAAAGAATAATCTATATTGTCTAACTCTTCTAGGCAATCTCTGTGAAAATTTAGCTAAGCTTTATTCTAATTTAGAAGATCCCAAACAGGCAGTAGCCTGGTCTTTATCTGCTTTACAAGTAAAAATAGCTGCTCATGTGTTATCTCCCAACCACGGAGGCACTGAGATTGCAAATAGTTTTAATTCTCTGGGTCTGCTATGTAATCAGCAAGGACAATACAAAATAAGTGAGATGTGTTATGAATATGCACTATCAATCGCAATCGATTGCAGAGATAAAAGCGAGCGCACAACTTTTATCGGCTGTATATATTATAATTCCAGCTTAAATTATATCGCCATGAGTCAGTGTAAAACACTTATTGAAAATACTAATACTTCACTTACACATAATGCCGGTCAAATAGACAATGCGATCAGCTGCTTATTTCTTGCAGACAATAATTTGGCACGCATAAAACCCAGCAATGAAATTTCTATAGAAAATATATTGCGTCTGCGTCAACAAATCAAACTAGAGAAGCAGAAATTAAATAGATTGAAAGAAATCACGTTACCAAAAGCAGTGAGCACAGTCGCTTCGTCTGATACAGAATTAACAGAAGAAGAACATATCCAATGGCTAATCGAAAGCACTGTAAATGCAGTCATTAACGATAAAGTATCAGAATCAAGCGCGAAAATATCTGTGGCAAGCTTGCCATCAAATCCAGCGCTTCAAACAACTACTATTTCTACAACATCGGGCGAATCAAAGCGAGCTCTTACACTTCATCTTCCTGTTTCTCAACCGACGCAAGTTATGCCGCCTTCAAGCAATAGGAGATCACCACAGACAACAATGCCAACAACTTCGTCAAAAGGAAATAAGACATCTCAATATAACTCACATAGAAGATGCAATGAAGAACAAGAAAGACTTTATGCAAAACATCAAATATTTCAGGCAGAGCAACGAATACTACAAATGCAGCAAGTTCAACAAGCTTGGGCTTATCAATGCGCTACTTCTACTTTTTTTCAACATCCACTCAATTTTAGGGTACCCTCATTTACAAATAGTATCCCATTAATAAAACCTAGGTGTGAAACGCGCGATTGGCAACACATTAAAGAATTAGGACATAATACGCCGCTCTATAAAAAATTGGGTTCATCATAATTTATAAGCGTGGGTGAACAGACACGTAGTTAATTAAGCGATTATTTTCTTTATGTTAAAGTATTACAAGGGACCGAACCGTCGCATCCTATCGATCACGGCTCGGTTGCACAGAAAATCATTTCGTTGCGGTAGACACCCAATAATACAGATCATTTATAAAACAGACGCTTGAAATCAGAAGTGATTTTTGTCAATATACAGCATAAAATTTTAACAGGTCTTCCCCGATGCATTTTAAACCAAGCCGATCACTTATCACCGCTGAGCTTTTTGTTTCCAGCTATTTTCAATCTGTCGCTGAAAATTTTAAATTAGATAAAAAAGAAGCGCCTTCTCCTAAATATACTTGTGATTTCAATGCTCTAATTGCAGCAGAAACCGATCCAAAAAATCAACTTCTTATCCGCTACTATGCGAAGCTCATTGAATTAAATCAAAAAAAATATAAAATGAAATCAGATGAGTTGACAGAAGATGATACTCCTGCTCTTCACGCATTGGAAAATAATGTCATTAATCTCTTAGAAGAAATAAATACGGATGCGGAGCTTTGGAAACATATCACCCACAATAACACCGGACGTCAAACGTTATTTCATCTTATTAGCAATCACATCATGCACAAAAAAGAGGAACCTTATTGCTGGGTTTTGGATAATTTTTTAAAAAATAACACAGATCGAAGTGTTATCAAGGTTCTAGAATATTTGAAATTCTTTCTCAATCCAGCAGACAGACCTGCCAACAATAAATTAATAGAAGCACAGTTAATATTTGACAGCCCTGAAGAAACTAAGGATAAAATAGCAAAATTAGACTATATCCTTGCCTCAGCTCACAGCGTGGATAAAAAAAGCATACCTGAACAAACCAATCAATTACTAGATATTATTTTCAGCTATAGCTTAATCAAGTCTGCGTCTGATACTGTAGAAGATGCTTGTTTGTATGGTAATATTGTAGATAGATATATTGAAACTGGATTTCTATCCAATTCACTTAAAACACCTCTTACTACTCCAGCAACTAAAATATTTTATCAAATGTTTGCATTGCGTAAAAATATAAAATCTTATCTTTATCACTACACAATAGATAGTACTGAATTAGAATGTATAATGAATAAATCATTAACTTCACTTACGCGTAAATACATTAGCCTAGTGGAGATAACAGATCTAGCTAATCTCCAGCCTCAGTTGATAATGGATTTGATAGATTCTACTGAGTACATTATTCAGTATAGATTTTATCAGTCAATGTTAATCGACCAACAAAAAGTTTTTTGGAAGTCTTTCATAAAAATTATATCCCAATATGAAAACCATTCTGATTTCTTATTACAGCTAGATACAACTATATACTACATGATAGCGCAGAATGATATCACTGATGTAGAACTTCTGATATCTTCTTATATCGAGGATACTGACCATGACAATAAAAACATATATCGTTCATTGCTCGCTACATTTCAATTTATAAATAATTTGGAGATGGTAAAATCAGAATCTGCTGACATTAAATTTGAAGCTATTTTAGACGACTTAAACAATGGTAAATATCAATTTAATTATTTAATGGGTTTTTTTTCATCAACAAAAATAAATAATTTGTTTAGTGTATTTA
>DHJK01000120.1 GCA_002404295.1 Legionellales bacterium UBA4722 | reverse complement strand
CCAACGACCTATTGATTAAGAGTTATATGCAACCTGCTAATCACAATCAACTACAATCGATATCAACAATTAAATCAATGCGTTAAATCAATCCGCTTGTTGGCAGTTATTGCGCAATGTCGACATTTGTTATCTCTGAGTGCCCCATCAGTGCCCCATGAAAATACTTAATCAAACAAATCCGAATGTGTCCCCCGTCCGCACGAAAATAACCACCTTTTCTTTAGGGGGCAGTTTGTAAATCAATAGCCAGTCAGGTTCGATATGTAGCTCGCGGTGTCCTTGCCAATTACTCGACAATGGATGGTCTTTATAACGTGGGTTCAAGGATTTCTCATGCTCAATATCCTTCATGACATCCTGCAAGGAGGCCATGTCTTTATTTCTTCGTTTAGCGAGCTTTAAGTCGCGCTTAAACTTGGTGGTGTACTCAACATTGAGCATATTTATAGGTCTTTAAAGAGTTCATCCACGTTTTTTGCCTTATGCGTTTTTCTTTTGTCGGCATCTTTCATTGACTTGAGCGTTGCCTTGTTCGGTACTTTTACCGCAAACGGCAATCCTTTCTGCAAGCAAACTTGCATATAAAATAAACGAACAGCTTCGGCAGAGGTCAGTCCCACTTTGTGCAGGATAGCCTCGGCTTGCGACTTAAGCTTCGGTTCAATACGGGTATTAATAAAGGTTAGTCCACTTTTTATCAATTTATACACCATTGTTTTTTTCTCCAATGTGATTTTGCTTTTCATAAGCTAGCTCCTTTGATACCTTTCTTAAGCTCAGCCATATCTTTAGCTAAATCAAAAACTACTATGTTTGCAGCATGGGTTCTGAGAATATTCATTAAAGTATTCGCCTGTTCGGGCGTGATCTCACCCACAGATAATCGTTTGAAAACTTCATCCGCCATCGGCAGTAACGCATCGCCTTTAGAAAGATCACCTTGAAAATTCAAGTTTAGGGTCGCATCACTAATTGCGCCATAAAGCCGAGGAGCAAGCTTTGCAGCAATCCATTTTCGTGTATCAACCCGAAGTCTTGCACGATTAATATGCTCATGATCAATAACCAATTTGCTATCGTTATTCACATGGGTGTCATTACTGGAATCATCCGCAATAGTTAGGATTTCATCAATTATCACTTCGACCTGTTGCCGCTTAGCTCGCGCGTATAGGTCGGAAAACTCTTTATGTTGCATCAACCAATTGAAAATTGTATCTGGATTAGGCCAGTCAGGATTTTCTTTACAGAGTACTTTAATCCCTTTGCTAGTAGCAGCTATTACTTCACAAATTTCACGCGCCAAGTCGATTGTATAATCTGTCGGTCTTCCACCTTTCTTTTCTCTCTTTATCGCCATAATTGATACTCCATATCAACCTCTTCCGTATTCATTTTCTTTTTTCGCCGTCGTCCAGAATCTCTCTTATAATCTAATGCGATAGCGACATTATCATGTGCATCTAAAAAGTATAATATTGCCATATCGATCATATGATTCGAAAGCCGAACCAATTTATTTACTTTTCCCGGTGCTGTAGCACCTCTGTTTGTACTTTTTGGTAACCCTCTCCGTGACTCCTCTTCAAACCCCATATACCGACGGCTATTAATAATGCACCAGCTGCTGCAGGTGGGGCAAAAATACAAGCGATAGCAATAGATGCGATACCTATTACTATGCCCATCACTGAGAAAAATTTACCTAATCTCGAGGGGGAACGGCCAGGTAGAGAATAGCGATGCTTTTCATAAAAATCATTTAATATTGCAAAGCGACGACTCACCTTTGTTGGATCACAGGGATCAGAACTTTTGTTTAGGTTTGGATTCATTTCAAGAAACAAATCGTAATTTAGTTGTAACCCTTTGTAGAGTATAAGGTTGTCATGATTTTTTATCTCAGCTTTAAACGCCTGGTCTGCTTCATCGATAAGACGACTAAGTGCCTCTGAAAATTCTAGTTTTTTAGGGTCTTTATCCAATCCATGCTGCTGGATAAAAGTATTATACTTTGTAATTGCATCTTTAAAATCGCTCTTCAGCGTCATAAAAATATCAGCAAGGGGCGCTTCTGCTATTGCAGAAAGGTCTGTTCTTAAAAGCGTTAACTCAAGTCCTTCTGGCATGTCTATTTGCGCTAATTTTGTGTGCTTGGCTCTAGAAGAGTTTATAATCTTTATGCAGTCTTGAAGATCTTTTTTGGTTTTAAATGTTATTTTATGGGTAGGTGTTAATGAATCAGCAGCAGATGATCCGGGAATTTCTTCAATAGACTCAAATTGAAATATAGATGAACTACTAAATGACAACTTTAGATCTGGTTCATCTAAGCTAACGTTATTATCACGATACGGTAGGTCATCGGACTTATCCGCATTAGGCACTTTATCTTCATTTGCTTTTTCCGTTGGCAGAGGCTCCATTTTCTTATCTTCTAGCTTTTTGGATATTGCACTGGAGGACGTTTTGCTTTTCTTCAATTGCTCAATCACATCAAAGGAAACAATAAAGTCACCCAATATGTCTCTTTTTCGAGATTGTCTGTAAGCTACAGCAGTACCAACTGTCTCATCAAACAAGCTTTTATCATCTGGAATAGGTATAGGCAGGATAATTTTACGCTGCTCCCTTAATCGACTTAATTTATTTTTAACATCGTTTAATTGTTGAGAGTTAGGTTGATCTCTTTCAAGTTTTGGTATTGCTGTTTTTTCTAAAAAACGTATACAAGACAATGCCCACTCAACAGAAGTATTGAGTGGAGAATAGTAACCCGATAGAGCACAGGTTGCGACATCTAGCATAGCCTCTAAATTACCTGTCGCAGCCAACTGTTGAAAGTAATTTATTATTTCTTTGAACTCAGTTAATCGTGTCGGTGAAATATCAACGTTTTTTATGACTGAATACATCGCATTCAATTCGTCTTTTGTACGAGCTCGTCTTTTTATTTCTAGGAGCAAATTCCACTGACTATCATATAGAGCTTGCTCTTGTTGCTCCTCAGCAACTTCATTTCGAGTTTTCCACTTAAATTCTTTAGCGATTTTTTCAAGACTATCTGTTTTATCATCTTGCATTTCAGGAAGGGATTTTACTCTGGATAACAGTTGCTGGATTTTTTGCAAATCAGGATTAGTTTGTTTTACTAAAGATTCGTTCATGCCTTTTTGTATCGCAATAACTAAGCGCTCTTCTTGTTCGGGGTTTAATTTTTCTTTTTTAATACAATAAAAATCTTGGCCCCCTTTAGTAAGCAATTCTTGCACTGGCTCAATGATTCCTTCTTTTTTTAGAATATTAATTATTCTATCAATATTTTCTTGGTCCTGCGGTTCTGAAGGCATAAATATTCTATAATGTTCTTCATTCAAAGAGGATGAAGCGGGATTTATTTTTATTTCGATTTGATATTTTTCTAATGCTTTATTCAGCTGAGGGAATACAAGAGGCTTAGAAAATACCGGTTGTTTTAATTTTTTTAATTCACCGTAATGTGTTGTATATTTTGCTCGGTATTTCTCTGGCAAGCAATCAGGTACTACTGTCGGATCTTCAGCAATAGCTTTTTGATCAGGATCATGCCTAACAAGTACACCCGATTTTTTTGTTAAAGCAGCCTGTATCATTTCTGCATATTGCAACGCTTTTTCAGGATTTTTCTCAATACCATAATCAGGCCTACCTTCTGCATAATAACGCATGACATCAAATTGTGCGACAGGGTGTCCATTGTCAGCCGCTTTATAAAGATAATGCAAAAAATTGGCTTTCATGAGAACCATTTTATATTGAGGGGTTACATATTTTTCTACTTCATCCCCAATATCTATCCTGAGCCAGTTAGCATACTTATACATTCCACTCAAATCTTCTTGGACAGCTGCAGCTTCATATAGTGCTGTGATTTCATCTTCATATGGAACCGTTACATTATGTATATCCGCCCGGGGAGCCCTTCCATCAAGCAGCATGATAGCTTCCTGCAACGCTAATTTTGCTGGCTGGCGAGATTTTTCTTCTGATACAGTTGAAACATTTGCTTTTGCTTTTTCTAAAAGTGTTTCTACATAGAAATCCACTGTATAAGTATATGTCTGTGTTGATTTATCATATTCCTTAGTCATTCCTACGTCATTGAAAGCAGCTGCATGCAATTTATTATTCAATTCTTCAAAAATATCTTTTTTAACGCCTACAAGTTTAAATGTTTCTGTATCAAATAAAAGAGACCATACACCCCACCATTCATTTATGTTATTGCTAAAATACTTTCTTAAATATTTTCTGATTGTAATTCTATCGTCACCACCCACTCCACTTATTTTATAGTTTGAAACATCAAAATCAGAAAAATCGAGATAATCACCACTTTGACCTCTATCATATTTTTGACGTTCTTCTTCTTTTGACAAACATTCATAAGCCGCAACTAATTGTTTCATCTCCGCTTCATGGCCTGGATTTTTATCAGGATGATATAAAAACGCTTTTTTCCGATATGCCTTTTTTATTTCTAGTATATCGGCGGTTGGTGAAACTCCCAATATCTTATAATATCCCTTTGGATCTTTGGGATCTGTTTTTTCAGATGGCGATCCACTACGCATACAATATTCCTCTCTCATTAATTTATGTATTGGTATTCTAGTTATCACTAATGGATAAATTATAATACAATACTCAATAGATTGCCCCTCCAAGAGACCTTCGTACAGGACAATTTTTTAATGTTTTGAGTAGAAAAACTGTAAGCATTCGGTCTAGACGTCAATAAAATCAATCGACTACCCACACTGCGTTGCCTTTAGTCGAGGCGGAATGCATCACATAGGCGTTAAGCAAAGGTAAAAACTGCTTAGTTAGTCGCTGGCGCTAAATACTCATGCAGCTTTTTCCTTCCCCGCAGCTTTCTGATGCCTGATTAATTGCCTCATATTAAACCCTAATCCCGAAGTATAGCCTGAAGCTTCTATTGCTTTATCTGATTTCATCCGACTAC
>DHJK01000058.1:5375-5671 GCA_002404295.1 Legionellales bacterium UBA4722 | reverse complement strand
ATGTGTATAAGAGACAGAACACAAACTATTCACAAATGAAATTAAAGGTATATAATTAATTTGTTGGACCAAAATCAAGCAAACTTCTTAAGGAGCAAGACCATGCCAGCAGCAAAGAAAAAAACCAGCAAAAAGAAAAAGTAAGCCAAACCAATCAGGGAAGATGGTTTCATCTTCCCTGATTAATTTCCTTCTCTGCTAATCGCTATCATCCCAACCACACCTTTACAAATTAAATAATTTTAGAAACCGAATTTAATATTGCTTAGCACAACCTCGCCCCTTGTGGGAGAGGT
>DHJK01000058.1:0-5258 GCA_002404295.1 Legionellales bacterium UBA4722 | reverse complement strand
AGGGGAGAGGTGTCCTAAGCGGTATTCATTAAATAGAATGAATTCCAGATTACATCCGCCTCACAACAATCATCTTCAAATAATCCGTCTCCGGAATCGCTAAATGAACCGGATGATCAGGCGCTTGATGCCCGCGCTCTAGAATCTGCAACTCACACGACGCGTGCAAACTTGCACGGCGTATTGCCTGAACAAGATCATCATAAGACATATGCATAGAGCAAGAACAAGAAATTAAAATACCGCCTGGCACAAGAAGCTTAAGCGCCGCTTCATTAATCCGCATATAAGCCAGCGACCCTTCTTTTTTGTCTTTTATTTTTTTAACAAAAGCAGGTGGGTCTAAAATAATAACATCGAATTTTTCTTTAGCTTCGCCTAAATTTTTCAAAGCAACAAATGCATCACCCTGAATAGTCTTTACTTTATCCGCAACATTATTTAACGCTGCATTCTCTTGAATGAGCGAAATCGCAAGCGCTGAGGAATCCACACAAACCACTTCGTTCGCACCATATTTGGCAGCTTGAATCCCCCACCCACCCAGATAACTAAACACATCCAACACCCGTTTCTCAGCAACGTAAGCTTCCAAACGCGATCTATTCAACCGATGATCATAAAACCAACCTGTTTTTTGCCCTTCCGATAGCGGCGCATTAAATATCGCATTATTTTCTTCTAACGTTATTTTTTCATCCGGTGTACCAAAACCCACTTTAATATATTTTTCTAATCCTTCCTGCTGACGTATCCCACTATCATTACGCAATAAAATAGATTGAATCTCAGGAATCGCCGCACGAAATGCCTCCATCACAATCTCAGTCTTGACTTCCATACCCGCCGTATTAATCTGCAATACCAACGTAGAATCAAAACGATCCGCAATCAAACCAGGCAATCCATCACTTTCACCAAACACTAACCGGTAATAAGGCTTTGAATACAAGCGCATTCTTAGCGCTAGCGCATTTTTAATTCGTTTGGTTATCAAATCAAGGTCTAAGCTCTGATGCCCCTTACGCGTAAATAAACGAGCCGTAATCAATGAATGAGGATTAATATAAGCAACACCCAGCTTCGTCTTATCCGCTGATTCCACTATCACTTCTTCACCCGCAGTAAAGTCTTTCAAAGGCGTTGCTTTAATATCAATCTCATTACTGTAAACCCAGACATGGCCTGCACGTAAGCGACGATCTTCATTTTTTCTAAGGCGTAGTGTTTTAAGTTGCATAGTCGTATTTTCTAATTGTGAGAATAAGGCCGTGAAGAGTACTCATATTATGCGGAAAAAGCAATCAACTCCGCAAGCTCCACTGCTCTAATCATGTCCGTGCCTCAATAATCGTCATTGCGAGCGTGAGCGAAGCAACCTAGTCTTTTCAAAACTGATTAGTAACATTGGGGCTAAAAAGCAGCGGTGAAAGACTAGGTTGCTTCGCTCACGCTCGCAATGACGATTGAGGCACGTTCACGATTAGGACAGTGGAAATCGCTGAATAATTACTAAACTGGTTCAGGTGCAACCTCAGGATCCGGCTGATCCCACCCATAAATATCATTCCGAAATTGCAACTGCCCATTATCATCCACCCAAGCCGTCAGA
The DNA here is from genome assembly GCA_002404295.1 of Legionellales bacterium UBA4722. Taxonomy (GTDB): domain Bacteria; phylum Pseudomonadota; class Gammaproteobacteria; order DSM-16500; family DSM-16500; genus UBA4722. The sequence goes on along the minus strand of DHJK01000058.1, from coordinate 3,646 downwards.
TAAGCAATAATCACCGGCATGGGTCTTGCAATCTTGATATAACTCGTTTTCCCTTCCTCTAAAATTGATTGCATCTTTTCATCATTCCAATTCGCATTGCGATCCATCAAATAACTCACCAAATCAAACGGCCTTTCTAAACGAATACACCCCGAACTAAAATCACGTTTATCCGCATCAAATAATTCTTTCGCAGGCGTATCATGCATATACACATCATGCGAATTTTGAAATTCAAATTTAACTAATCCCAACGCATTATTCACCCCAGGCTCTTGACGAAAATGATATCTAAACCCATCAACTTCAGCGGCTTGCCAATCAATGTCACCCGGGCTAATTTCATAAGAATTATCTTCTTCTTCACGATTAATAATCTTAATATTCATTTCATCCAAATAACCCGGATCATTAATAATTTTAGGTATTATATCTCTCTGCGCAATCAGCTTAGGCACATTCCAATAAGGGTTAAAAATAATTCGCGTCACGGTAGATTCAATCTCAGGTGTTGGACGAGTCGGTTTACCTACAATCGCTTTCATGCTTAAAACAACATTACCATTTTCAATTAAATCAAGTTTGTAATCAGGGATGTTCACTAAAATATAATGATCCCCTAATTGCGAAGCTAATTTTGCCCAGCGTGCCATATTCACTTGAATTTGCTTGATACGTTGCGTAATAGGTATATTTAATTCATTACGTGTGTCACTACCCACAACACCATCCGCATTTAATCCATGACTCGCTTGAAACGCCATCACAGCACTTGCCAGGATATCATCATACGTATCTAAATTTTTCTCATTCTCATCTCTCAATTCACCCGTGGCTTCTAAACGGCTACGCAGCGCCATTACATAAATACTCTTCATTCCTGGTTTTAATAATTTAGAAGAAACAGTAGGAAAATGATGAGAAGCAGCGTTTTCATAAACAGCAAGTACTCGCTGTAATGCAGCATAATTTTTTGCAGCAATAGAAGTCACAGTTGCATCTTGATTACTATTATTATACATATCTTGTTGTGAATCGAGGGCTGAGTTGGCTTGTGATAACGATGTGAATAGAATCAAACTGATTAAGATCAATGGGTTAATGAGCAGTCGAAATACTGTATTCATACCACACTCCCAATTTAAAAACCCTATCCCTATTTTAACATGAGTACCTACTGGTTTCTGTGGATAACTTTAAAAATATCTTAATATGTTTCATCCTTTATTAATTTCGCATTTTTAGCTAATAAAACCAACTGAACTTCATTTTTAATATTTAGTTTTTTAANNGATTACGATAGGTCATTAATGTTTTAGGACTCACAAAAAAAATCTCTGACACATACTTGATATCTTTTCCTTCAATTAATAACAAAACTAACTGCATTTCACGCAACGTTAATGCATCAAAAACACTAGCATTATGAGTACACACATGTTTTAACGCCAGTTGTTGGGCAATACTTGGCGCAATATAGCGCTTCCCTACCATAACAGCCTGTACTGCCTTAATAAGCTCATGAGACGCGCAGCCTTTTGTGAGGTAACCCACTGCTCCCGCTTCTAAAAGACGTGAAGGATACGGATCGTCTATAATCGTAGTGATAACAATGATTTTAATCAATGGATTCCACATCATCATTTTTCTAGTTGTTTCCAGCCCATCTATGCCAGACATACAAATATCCATCAATACTACTTTTGGATTTAACTCTTTTGCCAACTGCAATGCATCTGGTCCATTAGACGCTTCACCAATCACTTTAAGATTTGGAATAACTTGTAAGCTATTTTTAATACCTGCTCGTGTGATCTCATGATCATCCACAATTAAGACAGTAATCACTGTGAGTTTACCTTTGTTTATTTTTTAGAAGATTAGCAGGGAGTATATATGGCAGTGGATTGCGTCGCAAATTTTTCTAAAAATTGATATATACCCATAACACCTCAATTTGTTATTTTAGGAATAATCTTCACAGCACCCGGTTCGACTAAATCAAGAAAAATCAACAACGCAAGCTGCTCTTTTTCACGTAACTTTTCAAATGAATCACCCTTAAACATCTCTTTCGCATGAACCACTAAAGAACGACTCGGAATGATATCATCCATCTTATTCAAATACGTCCGCCATGTTGCGTTAGGTTCTAGCTTGGTAATCGTTTGCTCTATGGGCACACTTAATGCAGCACATAAAAACTCTAGTAGACCACGATCATCTTGCGTAAGCGTCGCTACATACTGCCTACATTCTTCTTCATTTCCCCACTCCTTCCATGTTTGCAGTAGTAAAAAAAGTTTAGGATGTGAAGCTAAACGCTGAGTCTCAACCCAAGATAAAATCTTCGCAACCGCTAATTCTTGTAATTTACTCATTTGCGGAGGTGTGAAATCACGATATTCAAGCGGTACATAATCATCACCACTCTCTAAATGCTCTTTTAACTGCTCTCTTATTTCATGAACAATAATATAAACACTATTATCTGCTTTTTTAATCGCCTTGCTAAAAACATCAAATCTTTCTTCATTCGTAGGAAAGCGTCGCAGCAACTCATGAATAATATGATGAAGCCGAGTCGCTGTGTTACAACTGAGAAGACTGCTATCGCCTTCAGGGAATAAATCTGCACTATCTATCAAAGCACTAATCACATTAGATGCATTTTGGGTTGGAACACTATAGGTTGTTAAGCTATCAAATGCATCAAGAAACTGCGGAATTCGCTCGTCTTTATTCAATAAAAGTAACGAAAGGGCAAATCCTTTTTCATCTGTGGCAAAATCAAGTATCGCTTTCATTTCAGCATCAGAAATCGTGCCGCTAGCAATAGAAAGATGAAAATACACATCAAATACATCTAGAGTACAAATGCGTTTATTTTTACGCGCTACTGCTTCAGAATGATAAAAATCTGTTTTAGGTTCATACATATTACGTAATCGTGGAAATAAACGTATAAGCAATTGCAACAATAAATCACGCGGGAACTTTTCTGCTCGACTTAATATTTCATCGCATCGAAGCTTATCTTCTGCTAATTTCTTTGCATCAAATTTAGAGACACTATCAGCCAAATCAGTAAATAATCCTTTATTATCTCGCACTCCATAATACACTTTTGGCTCAAACACTTCGATCGCTGTGATTGCAAAAAAATCAACTGGGTTAACTAAATCTTTTACCCAAAAAAAACCAAAACTTAAAGTATTAACATACCGCGTGATATCTCGCACATTTTCAAAGAAATGTTTAATCATAGAATAGTAGATATCAAACCAGTAATCTTTATCCCAACTATCTTCAGGCACATCAACCAGTAATTTCTTCAAACGATCCAGCAAGATCAGTGTCACATCTTGCTTTGATATTGCAGGTATATTAAAGGGCAATTGAACCAATTTATTAAGATATTCAGCACCACCCGCACCGTGTAATCGATTCATGGCGCCTTTGATATATTCTTTATCTAACGTTAATACATAAACCGTGTTAGCAAAATCGCCCATAGATTTGACGATTTGAAAAATTTGATTTATTTCATTATCGACAAGCCTTGAAATGTTATCAATAAAAATAATGATTTTATGTTTTTGATGTGAAAGTAATTCGTTTAACTCCGCTTTAACCATAGTTAAAT
>DHJK01000155.1 GCA_002404295.1 Legionellales bacterium UBA4722 | reverse complement strand
ATAGTAAGAAATCGTTAACAATAGGTGCTTCACTTTTGATAATGAATAATATCGTGAATGACTGCAATGTCAGATGAAAGATTTCTATAGCCATGCGGTTGATTGGCATCAAAACGAAGCCCTTCTCCTTTATTGAGTGATTGCCACGTACCATGTGTTAATACTTCCATGTTTCCTTCAGCCACAATGACGTGTTCTATAACACCCACTTGGTGTGGTGGTGATAAATGCTCGCATGCTGGTAATAATTCAATGACAAAAATTTCGAGATTTAATTGCTTATCAAAGGGAAATAATGGCATAACACGGATCTTTTCATCATCAGGATGAAGTTGCTGTGTTTGTCCGCCACGATAAATAGGTTTATTAAATTCAGAGCTAATATCTTCGATAAACGATGAAAATGAGGTATTGAACCCACTTGCGATTTTCCACAGAGTAGCAATAGTGGGACTAGATTCTCCACGCTCTATTTGGCCAAGCATAGCTTTGCTAACACCCGTTGCAACAGCTGCTTTATCTAAACTCCAGCCACGTTCGCGACGTAATGCCTTTAAAGTCAAAGAGATGTGGTTGTATATGTTTTTCATAATTCATCCTAATCTATAAAGAAGTTGTGCGCCATAACGCACAATGATAGCATAGCTGATTATGCGTTATAGCGCACGAACTAATTGATAAAGTAAGGTTTGGAGGCGGTGTATGTCTGAAGAAAAATTCAAAAATAAGTTAGTAGCGGTACTTAATAAAAGCATCGAGCCTGGCAAGGTAATGAACGCGTTAGCTCATATGTGCATTGGCTTAGGTTCTGCTATCGGTAAGGAAGAATTGCGCTTAACAGATTATCAAGATGCAGATGGTGGCTCACACCCATTCATCTCGGAATTACCTTTTATCATTCTTTCTGAAAATTCAAATAAAATTAGAAAATTACGCAATGAAGCGATTACAAATAATATTCTTTTTAATGATTTCACAGATACTATGACCATTGGCACTTACCAAGAACAGATAGAGAGAACGCTCCAAGTGAAAGATGAGAATCTCACCTATTATGGCATTGTGTTGTGTGGTGACTGGGATAAGGTGACAGAATTAACTAGAAAATGCTCTCTCTCTGGCGCTAATTATTGTGAGGCTGATATGACGAACGAAGCAAAAAATTTAAGTAAAAGTGCGCAGAGTGTACAAGACGCTTTATCTCAAAAAGGATTAGCGTTTGAAGTGGTGGAGCTATCTTCTAGTACACGTACTGCTAATGATGCAGCAGCAACGATTGGATGTGAAGTGGCTCAAATCGTTAAGTCTTTGTTGTTTCGTTCTGCAAATACAAATCAGCCAGTTTTAATTTTAGCTAGCGGTATAAATCGCGTTAATGAGAAAACCATTGAAAAATTAATCAGCGAAAAAATAATTAAAGCTGATGCAGATTTTACACGTGAAATAACAGGGTTCGCAATCGGTGGTGTGCCTCCAGTGGGTCACAAACAAAAAATAGATCAAATTTTTATTGACGAAGATTTGCTTAAATTTGAGAAATTATGGGCTGCTGCCGGAACAACTAATGCTGTGTTTTCTCTACATTCAAGCGATCTCGAAAATTTAACGGGTGGAAGAATAGTTTCGATTAAATAGGGTTTAAGGTGAAAAAAGTATTTTGGGACAATCCATATCAATCTAACTTAACCACTAGTGTTGCGTCGGTCAGCGGTAACCGTATATTGTTTGAAGAAACAATCGCATTTTCTTTTTCAGGTGGACAGGAAAGCGATAAGGCTTATGTTAATGGTCTGACTATTACTAATTCAGAAATAGATGGTAATCTTATTTATTACACTCTACCAGACGGGCATAGTCTTAATCGCGGTGATAACGTAATAATGGAAATTAACTGTCCTCGCAGATATAGGCTTATGCGCTTACATTTTGCTGCTGAATTAGTGCTTGAGCTTGTATCCAGAAAGTTGAGTATTGAGATAATTGACGCACATATTGCTGAGATAAAATCGAGAATTGATTTCTTTTATGCTAATAATATATCTACTGCTTTGGTAAGTTTATTAATAGAATATAACGAAATCATTTGTCAAAACGCACCTATTAAAACTGGCTTTTCTGATATAGAGAAGCAAATACGATATTGGGAAATTGAAGGATTCTCTAAAGTCCCTTGCGGCGGAACCCATGTGAAATCAACTGCAGAAGTAGGGTTGGTAACTCTGAAAAGAGTTAATCTTGGTAGAGAAAAAGAACGAATAGAAATTAGGCTTGTTGATGATGCTGTTATATAAGTTAAAAACGATAACCTCTATGTTAGATAGCTATACGCAATTAACTATTGGATGTTTTATAACGTGCTTCTTTTAATTTCTCCGGCTTATTTTTAGATCAAAAAGTGCTGAAATCCGAGCCTATTTACATCACCAGCACAGCCCGAAATTCGCAAGCCATGCTCTGCCTCAATTTCACCAATGCAATAGCAATTAATTTCCATATTATTTAATCTTACCATGAGTTCTTTTTCATTCTCTGGTGGAATAGTAAAACATAGCTCGTAATCATCGCCCGCAGTAAGTGAAAGTTGTTGTGATTCAGCTAATAACAAGCTCTTCAATGTTGGAGATAAAGGAATATCTTTTGTGACAATATGCGCCCCAACATGACTGCTGTTCAAGATGTGGTTTAAATCTGCAAGAAGTCCATCAGAAATATCAATCGCGCTACTTGCTATATCTCTTAATACTATGCCAAGTTGAACTCTTGGTGTGGGTTTATTTAAACGCTGGATTACAAATAGTTTATCTTGAATTGATAAATTACGATTATTTAGCATAACCTGTAATCCTAACCCAGCATCACCTAAGGTTCCGCTAACATATATTTTATCACCGACTTTTGCGCCGTGCCGACATAACGCTTTGTTAAAAGGAACAAAACCATGTACTTGTATTGTCACTGTTAATGGCCCGCGTGTAGTATCTCCGCCAATCAGTTGCATATTAAATTGATTGGCTAATTCATATAAACCATTCGTAAACTCATCTAACCATTTTGAATTTATTTCCGGCACAGTGAGCGCTAACGTAAACCAGGCAGGTTCTGCACCCATTGCAGCTAAATCACTTAAATTGACAGCTAATGCTTTGTAGCCAATATCGAAAGGCGAAGTGTGTGGTAAAAAATGTATTCCTTCAACAAGTGTATCTATGGATAAAACTAATGAACAATCAGATGGAACAGTAACTAAAGCTGCGTCATCACCAATACCTAATAAAACATCAGACCGAGATATTACTTGATTTTTGAAATATTTGTTAATTAAACTAAATTCATCCAATTTTAAAATGGCGTTTTGGGAGTTATTCATTGATCTATTCCTGTCGTCAGGAAGTAAAAATGATTCACTGGCCCACATCCACTACCAAGCTGAAATGTACTTCCTGATCCAATTGCTTTAGTTAAATATTTCTTAGCACTAAAAATTGCATTTTGTAATGTATAGCCCTGTGCAAGATAAGAGGTAATGGCAGAGGAGAGTGTGCAACCTGTGCCATGAGTATTTTTTGTATTGATTCTTTTCTCGTGGAACCAATTATGGTTAAAATCATTTTTAGAATAGAGCACATCAGACGACTGTTTTCCCTTTAAATGTCCACCTTTAAGGAGAATATTGACATTGTAAGTATTTGCAATTCGTTCTGCAGCAGATTCCATTTCTGATAAAGTCTCAATTTTTTCACCTATTATTATTTCAGCTTCAACGATATTAGGGGTAATAAGATCAACGAGAGGAAATAATCTTTCCTTGAGAAAATGAATATCAAGTGAGGGGAGAAGTTTGCAGCCATCGGTGGCTATCATGACTGGATCTAAGATAATATTTTTTGGTTTTAATTTTTCTAATGCGGATGATACCGCTTCAATATTTTCTTTAGTATGTAGCATACCAATTTTAACTGCTCGGATTTCTAAATCGCTGAAAATAGAATCCATTTGTTGCATGACAAAATGAGTAGGAATTTCTTGAATCGCTTGAATGCCTTGTGTATTTTGAGCAGTCAATGCTGCAATAACAGAGACTGGATAACATCCAGTTGCAGAGATAGTTTTAATATCTGTTAATATGCCAGCACCACCTGATGGGTCAAATCCCGCAATAGTTAAAACACAAATGTAGTTATTTTTTTCCATATTGTCCTCGGTCAGGAATGCGATGAAGAGCATCTAAAAATTGAGTTCGAAATGAACCCGGGCCATTCGCACTATTTTCAGCTATTTCACCAGAAATTCCATAAAATAAAGTTGCCATTTTGGCGGCATCAAATCGATTTTTTTCAATGGCATGAAATGCCGCTATCACAGCAGAGAGTAAACAGCCTGTGCCAGTAATATAAGGCATAAAGGGTGATCCTCTATTAAATTGATCAACTGATTCGTCATCAACGATAATGTCAATTTTTCCACTGACAACTACTGCAGCATTATACCGCTTAGATATTCTTTTTGCGTTTTCAACAGCATGATTACTTGCTGTTATGCTGTCTACACCCTTAATTTTACATGATGATCCAGAAAGCGCGATTATCTCGCTTGCATTTCCACGAATAATTGAAATCGGATATTCATTTATTAAAGACATACAAGTGTCCGTACGATACTGACTTGCGCCAGCGCCAACAGGGTCTAAAATAATCGGTATACTTAATTGATTTGCTATTTTGCAAGTGTGTTTACATAGCCTGATGAAATCATTATTTAACGTGCCAAGATTGATGACTATAGATTTAGCATGCTGTAATAAATCTTCTATTTCATGCGCTGCTTTGCTCATGATAGGTGATGCACCTATACTCAGCAACCCATTAGCAATAAAATCCATGGTGACATAATTCGTGATATTAAGCACTAACGGCTTTTCAAGTTTAATACGATTCATAGTTTCTTTTGTTTTTTCAAACATATTCTCCTCTTGTTTATAGATTGATTTATATATTTCTGATATCAACTGATTTGCAGCTTCTTTCGGATCGTTATGACAATGAATTGCGCTAACAACAGCAGCACCACTTGCACCATTATCGATAACATCACAGATATTTTGTTGATTAATTCCACCAATAGCGACTACAGGATGTTTAGATTTTTTGGTAATTTTTAGTAAACCATCTAGACCCCAAATGGTTTTACAGTCAGGTTTAGTTTTACTTGGAAATACCGCACTTACAGCTATGTAATCTATACAAGTTAATTGATTTGCTATTTCCAATTCTTCGAACGACTCAATTGACCAGCCAATAATTTTGTTAGGTCCAAGAATTGCTCGAGCATCAGAGGGAGATAAATCAGATTGACCGAGATGAACTCCATCAGCATCTATCTCTTTCACTATCTCTACATAATCATTAATAATGAGCGGTACTTTGAGCGGAGCTAAAATGGCTTTCAATTCTAATGCTATCTGACGAACTTGCGCAAAATTTTTAGATTTTTCACGAAGCTGTATTAAGGTAACGCCACCTGCTACTGCTTGCAAAATAATTTCTTTGTATTGAGAGAATGGTTTTGCTTGTGCGTTTGTGACTAAACAAAGTGCGAGCTGTTCTTCAATCATTGCTTTCCTCCATAAAATTATTAAGCGAAGGATAAGCAATTGACAAGGCAGGAGAATAGATGCTCCAGACAAGCTGTGCTCACTCTCCCTCCGCAGGCATTACCCAGAGCAGGTTATAAGGGTGTTTCTCAGCTTTGATTCAAAAAAATCAAAGCACCCCTGATGATTCAACAGGCGCAGTATAGATATATGATTTATTGGTGTCAATTTAGATGAGAGTAAATTATTGCTTGACACTTTTGTTTGATGAAACTAGCATCTACTTACATTGTAAGATGGCGCGGGGTGCCGGTAAAACGGCTGAGACATACCCGTAGAACTTGATCTGGGTTATACCAGCGTAAGGACGCCAGCAAAAGTATACACAGCATTATTTGTGGATGCCTCGCGCCATCTCCCTTTACTATTTTTTTGGAGATTCGGCGATGAGCTCACTTAAAACAAGAACAACTCTTCTTCTCAACTGGTATGCAAATCCCTACCACACTCCCATTTTTGCAGCGCAAGCCTTAGGTTTTTACGAAGAAACTGGAATTAAACTGGCTATCATAGAACCCACAGATCCTGGTGATGTGACAGAAATAGTAGGTACCGGTAAAGTAAATTTTGGTGTTAAAGCAATGATTCATACCGTTGCAGCACGCGCAAAAGGTTTCCCGGTTACTTCTATTGGTACATTGCTTGATGAGCCACCTACTGGTCTTATTGCATTGAAATCCAGTGGTATTACATCATTTCATGATATTTCAGGTAAGCGTGTCGGCTATATTGGTGAGTTTGGTAAAAAAATTATTGATGATTTAGCCATGCTTGCTGGCATTGATCCTACCAGCTATCAAACCGTGCGTATTGGTATGAATGTGACAGATGCAATATGTCGAGATGTGATAGATACTGGAATTGGTTTTATTAATTTTCAACAAGTTGAGTTGGAATATTTGCGCGGTGAAACTGTGTTCTTGCGGATAGATGAATTGGCAGGCCTAGGTTGTTGCTGCTTTTGTTCAATTCAATTTATAGTGCCTGATGAAATTCTCAAACAACCTGATTTAATCAAGAATTTCCTTTATGCAACACAACGCGGAGCAAGATTCACAACAGAACACCCTGAAGAGGCATTTGAGCTGTTATGTCAAATGAAGCCAAGTTTGCGAAATGAAATGTTTTATAAGATTTTTTTGAGAAGTTTACCCTTCTTTTCACGCTCACTTTTTAATGTGGAACGTGATTGGGATAAGGTCGGTCGCTATGCGCAGCATTTGAAAATTATTGATAACGAATTTGATATAAAAAGCTGCTATACCAATGACTATTTCTCTGAAAAACCCCATGCTGATCTGCAGCCTATAGCTTGTTGTGTATGAATAATTAATAGAGGAGGATAAATCAATGTCCGATACACAGAAACAAAATACTGAAGTATACGTTGCTTTTCAAGTCATTCCACGATTGAAAACCGGAAATAATTTTGAGCTAGTCGATCAAGCTATTGAGATAGTTAGGAATGCAAATGTTCCCTACCAAGTTAGCGCAATGGAAACTACAATGAAGGGAGAGCTAAATCAACTCCTTGAAATTGTTATAGCAGCACAAGCAAAAGTGTATTGACAGCGGTGCGTTAGAAGTTATCACGAATATCAAGATACACAACAGAACTTTGGATACTACAGATACTTTTTGCACATACGAACGTGGGGTCACCCAAAATAATGCTGTGTTTGTGGATAAATAAAACGGAAATTCATTAATCATCCTTTTTAAGGTTCATAATGAGTAGGAGCAAACACCATATCTCGTATACAAATTGTTTGTGGTTGCTGATAAACCCATAAAGCAGCTTTTGCTAAATCTTCCGCACTGATAACTTGGCTATCATTAATTGTAGAATTAACTGCCATTAAAAGTGGTGTTAAAATTTTTGCAGGCGCAAGATTGCAAATACGAATTCCATATTTAGCATTAGCCATACGGAGGGACTCGCTTAGACTCTTAATAGCGGCCTTTGTAGCGGCATACGTGGGCATCTGTGGTCTTGCATTGCGATCAGCTACTGAACTGATATTGATAATTGTCCCTGATTTCCGCTCTCTCATTTTAGGTAAAACAAGTTCAATTCCATTAATGACACCTAGCAGATTAATGTTTATCATTTTTTCATGTTCTGAATGATTCATATCAACAAAATCACCATGTTTTGAAAAGCCAGCGTTATTGATCAAACAATCGACCGGACCAAATTTATTTTCAGCGGCATCGATTGCATTTTTAAATACATCATAATCTGTTATATCAACTGATTGACAAATGGTATTCGGCAGATTTAATGCTTGCATGGCTTTTAAGTTCCTTGATACTAGTCCAAGAGAATACCCTGCATCTGAAAATGCTTTTGCCATGGCAGCACCTATACCAGAACTTGCGCCTGTAATAATTATAAGTGGTTTAGCCATCATATCTCCTAGGGAAAGGTCATTTAAGTTAGTTACTGCAATGTAGCTACTTCACCATCAACAATTAAATCTAAACCATGGACTGTTCTCGCGCAAGATCAATTTACTTGATAGGCAACATTTTTTTATGTAAAAGCAATATAAAAGGAAATGCTAGAATCTCAAGAGGCATCATAATAAATGCAGAAATCAGTTTAACTCCTGTTATGGAAATAAGGAATACAAGCAAAAGCGGCATTGTCCCTAATAGTGCCTAATTAGTCGCTGGCGCTAAAT
>DHJK01000033.1:5856-7726 GCA_002404295.1 Legionellales bacterium UBA4722 | reverse complement strand
ATATTAATATTAGAAGAAATACGAGAACTGGAACGTTACCATATTCGCAGGACTACTTGATCCTGGAGGACCTGCCACATTTGAACCACTGGAATAGGAACTTGCAGAGTAATTAACATCACGACGTAACTCTAAACTTTGCAATGTATCCTTCCACCAAGATTGATTCACAACAAAGGAATAACGCTTCGCAGGTAATCCAATCGCCAATGCATTTTTAGTCATGCCATAAGCCAATGCCACAGAGGTGTGGTAATAAAACTTAGGAATATTATAAACGCCTTCTAACGTAAAGGCTTGTGGTCTTGCGCCATGACTATTAAATGTCATGTCGTTAGGGTTAAAGTTAGTGGATGCAGTAATGTATTCACCAATGAGCTGAATGTTATCGCCGAATCCTAACAATGCATGTAAGTCATAAGCAGGTACACGATGAACGATTTTCTCATTGCCTGTATTCACGTTGATAAGATTAGCTGTACCGCCTGTTGTAACCGGCACATTCACAACTGTAGGGCCGCCAAATCCAGCAAACATAGGTTGGTTGCCGGTATATTGCATACCTTGTGAATCTGCAATATTGGCAATGACACCTGCACCCACATTAGCATTCACTTGATTCATTTTAAAACCATAGCCCACATTGATACCACCGTTATTAACACGAGTGGTTGAGGATGCATGGCTTGCACCTTGGAAAATATAAGTCGATGCGTAAAAATTATTTACTGTTTGCTGCTTATATCCCAACACGATGGCTCTAGTTTGTGTTCTTGCTAATGTTTGTGTCAATGGGCTGCTCACTAAAGTAGATGAGAACACACCAAAGGGTACAAACATTTGACCAAAGCTGACATAGAAAGGTGACTGAAGAAAATTACCAATAACGACAAATGCTTTGTTAACAAAAACGCGTGAGTTTTGGATACGATTATTAGAACTGAAAGAACCTGTTTCTGTTCCCAGGTTGTTATCATAACTCAGCTCAAGTAAACCTGAAGTCCATTGACTGGGGCCTAAAATATAAGCATCTAATGCCGCTGTCGAGACGTTAATATCACTTTTATTATTTGAACTTGGCGTCGTGTTTTTAAACAGACCCTGACCTTGAATGGTACCACTTAATAAAATGTGCGACCCGCTGCCTTCTTCAGGACGGCCATACGATGCAAGACGTTGAATAACATTTTTACGTAATTTTAATAAAGTAATATCTTCATTCACACTAGGACTATTAACGATCAAATTAGAGCCTGAAAACTCTAACGGAATGCCAATATAAGGACCACTGGAAACAAACGATTGGCCTGGCACGTCAAAATCAACGGGTAAATACAGTGGACCGCTCTTAGGTAAATCAGTAGGCCCTTCAATTTGATCCCTGGATGGTTGATCAATTGGCGTAGTTAGCGCTACTTTTTTACTCGATTGAGTTGTTGGGTAATGCGAAGATTTTGTTTGCTTCTTTAAAACGGAAACTTCGTGTTGCAAAGAGTTAAGCTGTTGCTCTAACTGTGAAAGTTTTTTCATTTGCTGGCTGTTCGTTGCGGTTGTTGCTGCAACGACGGGTGTAGAAAGTATATTCATTACACACATACTGCTGACCAGCAATACTAGTTTTTGTTTCATACAGCCACTTCTCCGGAATTATTTTTGTTTGATCGCGTAACTTATCAAAGAATAAATGGGGCTACAAGAAAATTTCAAAAATATATTTTGTAATTATATCTGCGAATTCCACTGGACCAATCGTGAACGTGCCCGTGCCATTAATCTCGTCATTGCGAGCGCGAGCGAAGCAACCTAGTCTTCCAAAGCTGATTAGCAGCATTTATGCTCGCAAAAGCAGCGTTGAAAGACTAGGTTGCTT
>DHJK01000033.1:1621-5808 GCA_002404295.1 Legionellales bacterium UBA4722 | reverse complement strand
CGTTGAAAGACTAGGTTGCTTCGCTCGCGCTCGCAATGACGAGATTGATAGCACGTTCACGATTAGAACAGTTTAATTTGCTGAATAGTTGCGACCCCCCAAGCATATCCGTTACACTGACTCCCTCATTCAAACATGAACTACTCCTATGAAACGCATTGCGCTTTTTAAAATCAACCTAAGCAATCTCCTCGCTTTTTTTGCAGGCTGCTTACTCACGCTCGCCTTTGCACCTTTCTCCCTATTCCCACTTGCCATTTTTTCTCCTGCCCTATTACTTTGGCTCTGGCTACCCGTCACCCCAAAACAAGCTTTCTGGCGCGGTTGGTTCTATGGATTAGGATTTTTTGGCACCAGCGTTTACTGGGTTTTTATCAGCATTCACACCTTTGGCAATGCCCCCATACCCTTAGCCGCTTTAATTACCGGCGGCTTTATCGCTCTACTAGCCCTTTTCCCTGCCTTTAATGGCTATTTACTCAATCGTTTTTTTCCCGAAAAAAACGGCCGGAAAATGATCTGCGCCTTTCCAGCCATCTGGGTATTATTAGAATGGGTTCGAAGCTGGCTTTGCACTGGCTTCCCCTGGGTGCTACTCGGAGACAGCCAACTTTACTCACCCTTAAAAGGCTTTGCCCCCATTTATGGTGTTTTCGGTGTTTCACTTGCCGTGTTAGTTTGCAGCGGCATATTAGTCCACGCCATCTGTAATTCAATCAAAGGAAAATACAAGAGCGTCTATGGATCCCTCTTCTCTTTTATCCTCGTGTGGCTGGTCGGCGGCGCTTTAACTTTTATTGTCTGGACACACCCACAAGGCAAACCTATTCAAGTCAGCTTAGTACAAGGAAATATTCCACAGGACGTCAAATGGTCACCCGATCATCTACAACCCACCTTAGACCGTTATCTCGCACTGACCCGTGCACATTGGGATAGTCAAATAATTATCTGGCCTGAAGATGCCATCCCTCTTCCTCTACAAAATGCAGTCAGCTTCGTCTCGCAACTTGATACTGAAGCTAGAGAACATCATGTTTCGTTAATCACAGGCATACCCGTACAAAAAGATAGTACCGGTGATTATTACAATGCAGTGATTGTAATTGGCGCAAGTACAGATGCTTATTTAAAACATCAACTTGTTCCTTTTGGCGAATACACACCGATCCCAAGCCTTTTAAAACCCGTGATGCGTTTATTTGATATCCCTATGTCAAACCTCACCGCAAATACTGGCAAACCTAGACCCATCACCGTCAATGGTATTAAAATCGCCACCTTTATTTGTTATGAAATTGCCTATCCTGAACTAGTCGTCTCAGCAGGCACTGACATCGGCATGCTGCTGACAGTGAGCAATGATGCCTGGTTTGGTCACTCCATCGCGTCTGCCCAGCATTTAGCCATTGCACAAATGCGTGCGCTTGAAATGGGGCGTCCCTTACTTTTTGTCTCCAACACGGGCATTACTGCCATTATTAAGCCAAATGGTATGATACAATCTGTCGCACCGATCGATAAAACAGCTGTTTTAACAGATTCAGTGCAACCGACTCAAGGCAAGACCCTGTGGCAACGACGCTCAATGGATGCTATTTTAATACTGCTTGTTTTACTGTTAGTCAGCACCATCAAATATCAACGACGATTAAAAAAGAAAATGAAAATGAGAGTGAGATAATACACTATGGATGAACTTTACAACCCCAAAACCATCGAAGAAAACGCCCAAGATTTTTGGCAAGAACAGCATTGCTTTCAAGCAACAGAAAACCACGATAAAGAAAAATTTTATTGCTTGTCCATGTTCCCTTATCCCAGTGGACAATTTCATATCGGCCACGTGCGCAACTACACCATTGGCGATGTCATCAGTCGTTATCAACGTATGCTTGGCAAAAATGTCATGCAGCCTATAGGCTGGGATGCGTTTGGTTTACCCGCTGAAAATGCTGCCATCAAACATAAAGTACCGCCCGCTGCCTGGACTTACAAAAATATCGAAGGCATGCGCAAGCAAATGCAGCGTTTAGGTTTTGCTTACGATTGGAATCGCGAATTCGCAACTTGCAACCCGGGTTATTATCGCTGGGAGCAATGGTTTTTCTTAAAACTGTATGAAAAGGGTCTAGTCTACAAAAAAAATGCGGAAGTCAATTGGGATCCTATAGATCAAACAGTATTAGCTAATGAACAAGTCGTCAATGGCCGCGGCTGGCGCTCCGGCGCGCTGGTTGAACGCAGAGAAATTCCGCAGTGGTTTTTCAAAATCACCACTTATGCAGACGAACTCATCAATGATTTAGATAAACTGCCGCACTGGCCTGAACAAGTCAAAGTGATGCAAAAAAACTGGATAGGCCGCTCTGAAGGCGTTGAAGTCACTTTTAACCTTGCCGATTCCGATGAATCATTAAAGATTTTTACCACACGCCCCGATACTTTATTTGGCGTTACTTTTATTGCTATTGCACCGCAACACTCTTTAGCAAAAGGTGCCGCAGAAAATAATCCCGAACTTAGCCGTTTCTTAGATGATTGCAAAAATATAAAACTTGCCGAAGCTGAAATAGCAACGCTTGAAAAGAAAGGATTACCTACAGGCTTATTCGCGCAACACCCTTTGACTCACCAACCTATTCCGATTTGGGTTGCAAACTTTGTACTCATGGAATACGGTGCAGGCGCTGTCATGGCAGTACCCGCACACGATCAGCGAGATTTTGAATTTGCTAAACAATATCAACTGCCCATTACACAAGTTATTCTCCCCAACGACCAAACAGTTTGGGATTTTAGTAAAGGCGCCTACACGACAGCAGGCGAACTGATTAACTCAGAACAATTCACAGGCTTTGCTTCAAAAATCGCTGGGCCACAAATTATAGAACTGTTGGAAAATCACGGCAAAGGTGAACATAAAACACATTATCGTTTACGTGACTGGGGCATTTCGCGTCAACGCTATTGGGGCGCGCCTATTCCCATGATCAATTGCACAACATGCGGTATTGTGCCTGTCGCTTACGATGATTTACCTGTCATCTTGCCAGAGAATGTGGAGTTTACGGGTGTCACCTCACCACTCAAGACCATTCCTGAATTTTATAACAGCACGTGCCCAAGTTGTAATAACCCTGCTACACGCGAAACCGATACCTTTGATACGTTCTTTGAATCTTCCTGGTATTACGCCCGTTTTGCATGCCCTGATCAAACCAGCAGCATGTTAGATGAAAAAGCAAATTACTGGCTGCCCGTAGATCAATACATCGGTGGTGTAGAACATGCGGTATTGCATTTGTTATATTCCCGTTTTATTCACAAAACAATTCGTGATTTAGGTTTAGTGCAATGCGATGAACCTTTCACCCGATTACTGACACAAGGCATGGTGCTCAATGAGGGTGCCAAAATGTCGAAATCGTTAGGCAACACGGTTGACCCTGAAGTATTAATCAATCGTTTTGGCGCAGATACCGTGCGCGTCTTTATTATTTTTGCAGCCCCACCCGAACAATCCTTAGAATGGTCTGACAGCGGCGTCGAAGGTGCTCATCGCTTTTTAAAACGTCTATGGGCATTGTGTCATGAGCAACAAGTGTGTATCAGACTACAAAACAAGCGGCAAGATCACGCTATTAATTTAGAAACTCTGGATGCGAAACAACGTGATTTTCTACGTCAAATGTATGAGATCTTAGAACAAACAAAATATGATTATGAACGGTTACAATTAAATACGATTGTTTCTGGCTGCATGAAACTGCTTAATTTGCTAACTAAAATCGCCGAAAGTCAAAACGCAGAAATGTTGCTTCATGAAGGCATCAGTATTTTGCTACGCGTCCTTTCACCGATTGCCCCGCATCTCACGCATCATCTTTGGCAAGAGTTGCATTACCAAGGTGCAATACTGAATGCACCATGGCCAACCAGCAATGCCGCCGCCATGAAGGTCGATGAAATAGAGTTAGTCGTGCAAATCAACGGTAAATTACGTACACGCATTACGGTCGCATCGGATGCAAATGAAAAAATCATTCAAGACACGGCAATCAATGATGCAAAAGTGCAACAATCACTGACTGAAAAAACAGTGAAAAAAATCATTACGGTTCCTGGTCGATTAGTTAATATTGTAACGGATTAAACATGCGCAACTTATATTGTATCATTCTATG
>DHJK01000033.1:0-1547 GCA_002404295.1 Legionellales bacterium UBA4722 | reverse complement strand
TGCCTGCGGGTTTCACCCACGCGGGCCAATGACATTGGCTCCGCCGTTACAAAACCTCTATTTACAAACAACAGACCCTTACGGGCAACTGGCGAAAAACCTCCGCCTTTATTTAAAAATGTCAGGCGTGCATTTAACAAGCATACAAGCTGAAGCGACTTCTATTCTTGAAATTCTCAGTGAAAACACATCTGAACAATTAATAAATATCAGTGGCACACAAACCACACGCCAATATAATCTGACGTTGACTGTTAATTATAGAGTTACAGATAACCGTGGCAATATAGTAGTGGAAACGCAAACAGCAACCGAAACACGCCCACTCACCATCAACGCCAATCAAATGTTAAGCGGAAGCAATCAGGCCGTCAGCTTATATCAACAAATGCGACAAGCCATTGTCTATGATATCGTAAGCCGTCTCGCTTCACGTGAGATCACCATACTCCTCATAACACCCAAGCATACGCAATCATGAAACTAGCCTACCCACAATTAACTCAGCATTTATCAAAAAATGTAGCGCCGATTTATTTAGTGAGTAGTGATGAGTTATTGTTGATACAAGAAGCCATTGATGCCATACGCGCAGCGGCTAAAAAAGCTGGTTTTAGTGAACGAGTATCAACAACCGCCGAGACAAAAGGTGACTGGGAAAAATTACTTTACACGGATACACATAGCCGCTCTTTATTCTCAGAAAAAAAAATAATTGAATTAAATTTAACGCATATCAAATTAAACAGTACTAACGGTAAAGTTTTTGAAGAGTATGCAAGCAAACCACTCACAGACACGTTACTCATTATCAGCACAACTAAATTAGATGCTAAAGTTGAAAAAACCACATGGTATAAAGCAATAGAAAAATCCGGCGTTGTCATGCCAATCTGGCCAATCTCCGCCGATCAATTGCCACAATGGGTGATGCAGCGCGCTAGAAAAACCAATCTTCAGCTGACACCGCAAGCGGCTGAAAGGCTTGCTACGTTAATCGAGGGAAATTTATTAGCCGCTGCACAAGAAATTGAAAAGTTAAGTTTGCTTTATCCAAACCAAACGCTGGATCATCATGCGATAGAAAATGCTGTAATGGATAATGCGCGTTTTGATATTTTTAATTTAGCGGATAGTGCGCTGTTGGGTGACAGTTTACGTTGTATAAGAATTTTAAAAAACTTAAACGATGAAGGCATCGAGCCTACGTTAGTATTATGGGCGTTAACACGTGAAGTACGTGTGTTAGCTGATATGCAAAAACAATTACAACAGGGTGCGTCACTCTCTTCTCTTTTTGCTAAAGCACGGATATGGGAAAAACGCCAAGCGGGATTTAGAGCGTTTTTGCAGCGTTATAAATCTGGGAACTGCTGGGATTTACTCATTCATGCTGCAAAAATTGATCGAACAATTAAAGGGATTGAGATAGGCGATGTATGGAATGAGTTAGAATTGTTTGTTATGCAAATGACAAAAAAGACTAATCTTGCTACCCTTTAACAGACACATCGAAAAGACGCGCGCGCTGAGCTATCCCCACAAAT
>DHJK01000186.1 GCA_002404295.1 Legionellales bacterium UBA4722 | reverse complement strand
ACTTTGCTGGGGCAAGATCAGTTACCTATGTCTCCGGTCATTTCTATTACCAATGTGTCCGGGTCGGACCTTTAGTTTTAGCAAAATTTGTGGGGATAGCTCAGGACGCGCGCGGGCACGATTAGGCTAATGGTACGCTCTGAAGTTACACAATATTCAGATAGCAATGACAATCAAATACCCGCTTCACTCACCTCATGCCTTCTTTATCTTCGCGGCATCCACATAAACATCATTATTAGCCGGAGCATTCCGAGCAGCCTGCTGCCTGACTTGGTTTTTTTCATTCCAATACCCTACCACCTTTTGGTTTGAATAAGCTCCTGCAACTTGCTTTCGATATATTTGCATTTCACTCTCATGCACGTTTTTCTCAATCATAGAGGTTTTTTCAGCCACAGCTAATTCATCGTGTTTTGTATAGAGATTATAGGCAACACCACCCGCTGCATACACAGTGGATAAAACAGCCGCCGGCACAGCAAGATAAGGAAACATTACAACAGCCACGGTGACTGCAGCCACCTTGGCTGCTTTCTGTTTAGTTTCAGGCTTTTGTATTGTCTCTTTAAGTGATTTTTCTGCATTAGCATATTTGTCACTTAAGCTGGTTTCTTTTTTGGTCGCGTCGTAAATATTATGAAGCATGGCATGATCTACCCCTTTTTTTTCTTCGATTTCTTTCGCTACATCTTCTAATTTGGCAGACGTAGCAGTTTCGATTCCAGTTTCTGCTACGTTCATATAAGGTAAATTATTCAAAACACTATTAGCAGGAACTGGTATCATATGTGCTAAAGGTGTTGATATTGCGACCGCTGCCGCTTGAAGAGCAGCAGCAAAATAGAGTGCATTCTTTTTATCAGTTAAATCTGTCATTAGCTCGCAATGATGTTGTTGGAATCGCATGATACATTCTCGCAGTGTTCTTATTTGTTCTTGATGAGGAACACGAACTGAAAGAGAATTTAAAACCATCAACGCGTCTTTGGAATAAGCAATTACATCATCTCTTAATTCCGCCATCCGCATGCGGTCTATGACCTTGCCTAAAAAGGTGATTTCAAGTTCAATATTAGGTTTATTTTCTAATGAGACGGCTGTTTGAATTACTGTAAATGCATTCGTTACCGCTTGAACATTATTGATTTCAGTTTGCACTTTCGCTTGAAAATCCAAATACGCTTTTTGCTCGGGCGATCGTTTTACAATCATTGCATCAACTTCATCTTTCAAAAGCTTATCAAACAATATTGCTGCATCAGAATTATCAGGGAAAATAACGCTACCTTTTTTTTCAGCAAAATTCTGATAAAATTGCCGCGTTTCTTCTTGGCGAGAAGTGTGATCATGCTCAGGTCTTACTGCAACACAAAAATGCGCATAAAATAGTGCAAGTGCTTTCATCGGATCTGTTTTTTCCTGCTGTATCAGTGCATGATAAGCATCATAGACTGTTTTTGGCACTGACACTGATTTTGCTAAAGCGACAGGTTTAATAGACCGCGAGAACCATCCAAGCGTATTAAATTTTGCAGCTTGTAATAGCGTTTTTATTTTATTAATTTCTTCCATTGCTTGAATTTGATTCGCGGCGACCGAAGATGCAGATTGAGCGTTATGAGATTGAGCCATGAGTCTATCTCCTATAATATTTAATATTGACCGGTTAAAGATCGTATCAAATAGTTACCTTAGCTACAGTATAGTATCTATTTGATAAAAATGTGGGGATGGAAAAAACCTAAATATTTTATATAGTTACTATCCTAGTTAGAATTCACCGGTAAGCATTCGGTCTAGACGTCAGTAAAATCAATATGAAAAAATCATTTAAGACACGGCAATCAATAATGCAAAAGTGCAACAATCACTAACTGAAAAAACAGTGAAAAAAATCATTACGGTTCCTGGTCGATTAGTTAATATTGTAACGGATTAAACATGCGCAACTTATATTGTATCATTCTATGTCTTTGTCTTAGTGCCTGCGGGTTTCACCCACGCGAGCCAATGACATTGGCTCCGCCGTTACAAAATCTCTATTTACAAACATATGAAAGAATATCATTCGCGCATTTGCTTTTTATGTCCATTTTTTTTATGAAAAGATTTTCCCAACGATTCAGAGAGCATAGTAATAACTAATGTATTTAAGCTAACGCCCTCTTCTTTTGCTTTATTAACAAGACGCAAATGAATTGATTTTGGAACACGTTGCACCCATTTTCCACTTTGACTTTCTAACTCACCAGCTTTAGGTATAGGTCTATTCATTTCTTTTGCAGCATGTAGCCAAGCTTGCACCGCATCTTTACCATTTGAAATGGCTTCATCTAAAGTTTCACCATCCGACATGCAACCAGAAAGATCAGGAAATTCTATTAAATAACCGCCACCCTCTTCTTTTGAAAGATGTCTAACAGTGAATGGATATTCTGGAGCTTTTATCATACTCATACTTCCTCCGCTTGCAGCATGTCAATTAATGATACAAGTTTTTTTACGTATATTGGCTTTATCGGTCTGTGAGCAGGTACAGTTAAAATATCTACCCACTTTGGATGAGTAAAGGTGACATGACTACCTTTACCACTTCGCATGACGATACCGAAACGCATCGCAACAATCACCAGCTCAGCAAGCTGCCAATCTCTAGGATTTCTTTTTACTTTCTATTTTAAAAAAGTAGCAGCTACTATATTTAGCTGTTTTTTAGAAGACTTAGCAGCCGCTTCTTCCAAGATTAAACGCTCATCTCCTTTTTGCAAAATCAGTTGATACCCAAAAGCATGAGCGATTTTTATTAAATTACTTACTTTTATATCATGTTGTTTTCCTGAGCGCAGATTCTGAATAACCGATTTTGAAATATTCGCTTCTTTTGCCAACTCCCTAATCGACATATCATCGCTTTCCATAATGGAAATCATTAATTCAGAAAAAAGTAATTTCTTATACCCTTTTTCAAAAGATTTTTTAAATTTAGGGTCTTTCATTTTTCTTTCAAATGTAGACAATGGCTTATTCATAATAGCTACCTCTCTTAATTCTAGTTTAGGTGTACTATACTACAGGTACACTTGCAATTCCCCCGTCTGTAAAATAAAGTAATAATATTCAAGCTCATTAGCTAAGCCAATATACGCAAATGAGCTTGAGGGTCATTGATTAATTGTATTTTCTAAACAACTCTAGCATCAATTTTCTAATCCCTTTGCCCGTCTTCACATCACGCGTATCCGATGATGCAAGCGTATTAACCAGCGCCGCTATAAAATCATCGAAAAACACGGGATGTCCTAACACGCTAAAAGGATGAATTGCATGACAGACAATTTCTGCAATCGCATGCGATAACGGCTCAAGCTTATCTGCGTGCCGGGTAAAATCGCGATAACGTAAAAAGGTGGTGAAATGCGGTCTGCATGACCGTACTCGGCTACCTTCTGCCGCTATCGCAGTAAAACCCAATCCCGTCAGGGTGGCGAGTGTTCGGTGGTAATCTGCATGTGAATCAGTGGAAAGCTCGCAGCGCTCTTGTAAGGCTGTGTTGATAAGATAGGCGAGATGAGAAACGGTGTTGCCTCAGGGCAATCGCATTAGACAAAC
>DHJK01000026.1:5144-15608 GCA_002404295.1 Legionellales bacterium UBA4722 | reverse complement strand
GGCAATAGTTTATGACAGTGAATTCTCATATCAATTTTGATAAAAAAAAATAGTGTTTTTACGTTGGTGCATTTCAATTTTCAATGGTATTTTATATGCTAAAAAACCTGAATTGGTTTGGTATTTGTGTGGTTTGATTGGGATCACCAGCCTCATATTATTTAGACTTTTAAATACTTCCTGGTCCAACCAAGAAGTTAGACAGAAACTCTGACAGGATACTCTTGAACTCAAGCACGGCAACATTCACTGCTTACATTGGAAAACATTTATGGAACAGTTATGGGCGGGTTCTATTTTATCGTAAGTAGCCTATGATACAGTTTACACTATTGTTTTAACAACCCAGATCCATTAAACTCATTTTCTCCAGCAAAATAAGAAATCACTATGCGTATCTCCGCCATTTGTGCCATGTCAGAAAATCGAGTCATCGGCAAAAATAATCAATTGCCTTGGCATTTACCTGCGGATTTAAAGCATTTTAAAAATATCACGATGGGCAAACCTATTTTGATGGGCCGCAAGACTTATGAGTCCATTGGACGACCTTTGCCAGGTCGGTGCAATATCGTCATGACACATCACGCAGATTATCAAGCACCTGGATGCGTGGTTGTTCAATCCATCGAAGAAGCACTCGCAGCTTCCAAAGATCAAGATGAACTTTTTATCATTGGCGGCGCAACACTTTATCAAGAAATGCTGCCGCAGACGCAACGAATTTATATGACGCTGATTCATCAACAAATCGATGGAGATACTTTTTTCCCCGCCATTAACTCAAATGAATGGCAACAAATTGAATGTACTGATCATCCTGCGGATCCAGCGAATCTTCATCGATATAGTTTTATTATCTTTGATCGGATCGTATCAACCCATTATTCATCTATTCGATGACAGCTACTTTGATTGTCCTTTAATTCACAATTCGTTATATTGCAATACTAAACGTTATACCGCATCTACGCTAAAGCGTTTTTCGTCTTCTAAACGCATCGCGGTTAATTTTTGGCCCCATACGCAGCCGGTATCTATAGCAAAGGTATTCGGCACGTTAGTAACTCCACCTAACGCAGCCCAATGACCAAATAAAATTTTTAATTCAGCATTTGCACGTAGTTTAACTTTAAACCATGGCACTAAATCATCAGACGATGAGTTTAGCGTACCTTTGCTATGCAGCTCAAGCCGCCCATCACGATGACAAAAACGTAAACGAGTAAAATAATTTGTGATACAACGCAAACGATCCCAGCCTTGCAGTTGCTCATCCCATTGCTCTGGTTGATTACCATACATATGTTGAAAAAATTCCGCTGCCATATCACTTTGGATCACTGTTTCAACTTCCTGCGCCAATCGTTTTGCAGTGACTAAATCCCAGCTAGACGCAAGCCCTGCATGCACCATGGTAAAACCCAAATGATCATCATGATACAACAACGGTTTCTGACGCAGCCATGCTATTAATTCATCCCGATCAGGCGCAGTTAAAATAGCTTGCAATGTATCTTCTTCCCAACCCGGATGAGCGTGGCAGGAGAGCGCCAACAAATGTAAATCATGATTGCCCAGCACAACAGGATGATGATCACCTAATTTTTTAATAAAGCGTAGTGTTTCAAGTGACTGCGGCCCGCGATTCACTAAATCACCGCAGAACCATAACCTATCTTTACTTGGATCAAATTGAATATGAGCTAGTAGTTTTTCGAGCACGCTAAAACAACCTTGCACATCCCCAATCGCATAATTCATTTGGGCTGCAACTGATTGCTGATATTGACATAATCCTCCACACGCAACTGCTCAGGGCGCAAGTGTGGATCAACGGGAATGTTTCCCCATTCCGCATCTGTAATCATTTCTTTCAAACTATTACGCAATGTTTTACGACGATGTGAAAACGCTTCTTTCACAATAGAGGCAAAATGTTGATAATTACGCGCAAAATGTGAAATTTCAGTGTAAGGAATCAAACGCACAATACTGGATTCAACCTGAGGCGGTGGATAAAAAGCCCCTGCAGAAACATTGAAGAGTGAAATCACATGGCAATGATATTGCATCATGATACTCAAACGACCATACGTTCCTGAACCGGGTTCTGCAGCAAGTCGCTCAACCACTTCTTTCTGCAGCATAAAATGCATATCTAAAATATCGTTAGCATAATCCAGCAAATGAAAAATAAGCGGTGTTGAAATATTATAAGGTAAATTACCCACTATTCGTAATGGCTTACCCGGTTGCGCTAAGCTCGCAAAATCAAACTCAAGCGCATCCGCCTCATGAACTATCAAATTACCTTTTTCAGCACAACGTAACTTTAATGGTGGAATTAAATCACGATCGATTTCAACGACATCAAGTGTGCCTATTTTTTTTAAAATAGGTACTGTTAGTGCGCCTTGGCCCGGACCAATTTCAACCATATGTTGGCCTTCTTGCGGCGCAATCATATCCACAATGCGCTGGATAATGAGCTTATCATGCAAAAAATGCTGGCCAAAACGCTTACGTGCAACATGTACATGCATATGGTTAACCTGAGTCATGGATACCTATACCTGCGCTAACGCCTTTTTAGCGGGAGCAAATCCGCGTGATGCAGCTTGGCTAAATAATTCCTTAGCTTTCACTTTATCTACAGGTGTACCTATGCCATTCGCATACATTAAACCTAAATTATATTGCGCACTGGCAAGTCCATGATCCGCTGCTTTTTGATACCACTGAATGGACGTACCATAATCTTGGCGAACACCTTTGCCCGCTGCGTACATATAACCTAACTCATTTTCAGCATACGCATTACCTTGCTCTGCGGCTTTTTCAAACCAGTGGCGCGCCATATCCAAATTTTGCGGCACACCTTGGCCTAACATATAGCGCACTGCTAATTTGTCTTGCGCATTAGAGTTACCCATCTCTGCTGACCTTCGATAATACTCTGCGGCAATAGCGTAATTTTTTGCAACACCTTTCCCTTTCGCATATTGATTACCTAAATGATAGAGCTCTACGGCAGAACCATTTTGATAAACCATCTGAGACCCACTGGACTCATTTTGTTTTGTTGAAGCACAGCTCACACATAATACACATAGACCCAATATTAATAGCTTTTTCATCGCGTACTCCCTTTAAATAGTCACCTGTTGTTTACCAAGCCACAATCGCCTGTCCATTAAAAATTCGTTGCGTCGCTTTCAATACTGCATTCGATTGCAATGCTGCCACCAATTGCTTCATCCGCGGATCCTGCATTTCATCCTTGCGAATAACGATAATATTAGCATAAGGTGAATTTTTATCTTCTAGAAGAATCGCATCTTTTCGCGGTGAAAGCCCAGCAGGAACAGCATAATTGGTGTTAATGACAGCAATATCCACATCCGGTAAGCTACGCGCAATTTGAGCGGCATCTAACTCTTTAAATTTAAGCTGTTTTGGATTTTCTATAATATCCTCAGGCATTGCATAAATACTTGCCCCATCTTTCATCTTGATGAGCTTCGCTTTTTGTAAAAGTATCAATGCACGTCCTTCATTACTAGGATCGTTTGGAATGGCGACCATCGCACCCTTTGGAATTTCCTGCAACGATTTTACTTTTGCAGAATAAATACCCATTGGGTAAATAAAGGTTTTACCAATAGAGACTAACTCGTAATGTCTATCTTTGATTTGCTGATCAAGATAAGGTTGATGTTGGAACATATTTGCATCAATACTGCCATCATTCAAAGCTGCATTAGGCTCTAGATAATCTGTAAATTCTATAATTTCAATATTCAGACCAAATTGTTTTTTTGCAACGGCTTTAGCGGTTTGCATTAATTCAGTTTCAGGGCCCGAAATCGTGCCGATTTTCAATGTATTTTTATCATGCTGTTGGCAAGCTGAAAATAATATCGCACATAAACTTAAAAGTACTATTTTGAAAATATGTCGCATTTTGTATTTACCTTTTTAATCAAAATCCCGCGTGAGCATACCATTTAGCCAACTTATCGCCGACTAACTGCATTGCTTGAACTAAGACAATAATGACTACAATAGTCATGAACATAACGCTCGTATCAAAGCGTTGATAACCATACCTTATCGCAAGATCGCCCAAACCACCACCACCGACAGCGCCTGCCATAGCAGAATAGCCAATTAAACTCACCACGGTCAAGGTTAGTCCATTAATAATGCCAGGCATCGCTTCCGGAATGAGAATTTTGCACACAATTTGCCAAGCTGTTGCCCCCATGGCCGTCGCAGCCTCCACCAAACCGGTATCCACTTCTAATAATGCATTCTCAACAACACGCGCAATGAATGGCATTGCGCAAAGGCTTAAAGGCACGATGGCAGCATTTGTGCCTATCGATGAACCCACCAAGACTCGTGTAATAGGAATGACTGCAATCATTAAAATAATAAAGGGGATGGATCGTGTTACATTCACGATGGCTGCGAGCACTTGATATAACAGCGGGTGAGATAAAATATTACCTTTTCGTGACGTGTATAAAACGATCCCCCAAGGCAATCCAACGACGGTCGCAACCACCCCTGAGACCACCACCATATAGACAGTTTCTATCGTGGCTTTATACAGCAATGTCATTTGGAACATAACCCATCACCTCAACTTGTACACTGCGTTCTTTTAAATACTGAATAGCCGTTTGAATTTTTAATTTTTCGCCTTTCAATGCGATCATCATAATACCCATCGCATGGTTTTTTATATATTCCACGTTAGCTTGCAAGATATTAATATGTAAATTAAATTGCTGGCTAATTTCGGAAATAATGGGCTGCGTTGCAGTGCCCTGTAAAAACCATAAACGTAAGATAGGATGTGTATCTGGCTGCTCTAACACCAATAAATGGCGTTCGATTGCAACAGGTAAATGTTGCAACACAGATGACGTAATAAAATTTCTTGCCACATCTGTTTTAGGATGCGTGAAAAATTCACCGACTTCATTTTCTTCGATGAGCTCACCCGCTTGTAAAATAGCAACGCGATCACAGCAGGTTTTAATAACTGACATTTCATGTGTGATGAGCAAAATCGTTAAATTTAGCGTATCACGGATATTTTTTAATAATTGCAAAATACTTCCAGTAGTTTCTGGATCTAATGCGGAAGTTGCTTCATCAGATAATAATACTTGAGGCTTGGATGCCAACGCACGAGCAATGGCAACGCGCTGTTTTTGCCCTCCAGAAAGTTGCGCAGGGTATGCTGTTTTTTTATCCGTTAAATTTGTTAATTCCAACAGCGGCATGATGGTGTCTGCAATTTGTTTCTGCGTGTAACCGACCAATTCTAAAGGTAATGCAATATTGTCATAGACATTGCGTGATGAAAGTAAATTGAAATGCTGAAAAATCATGCCTATTTTACGACGTGCCGCACGCAGTTTTGCCGGAGACAGCGCGGTCAATTCTTCGCCAGCCACCAAAATTGTGCCGCTGCTAGGTTTTTCCAGCAAATTAACACAACGAATCAAGCTACTCTTGCCTGCACCACTTTTACCAATAATGCCAAAGATTTCGCCCTGTTTGACTTGTATGTTTATGTCATGCAACGCGGTGATCGTGCCTCTGGGTGTCGTATAATTTTTATAAACGTGTTCTAGTGTTATCATAAATATCTATTCGCAATCACAAACCAAGTTTTATATAATGCCCGTTTTTCAAGCTTTTAGGAATAAATATATTAATACTCCAAATCAAACCTACCCACGGCGTTCCATTCGTAGTTTTGTACGTCGCGATAGCCGTCTTACAGAAGCGCAACGTCACGCTTTGGAAACTTTATGGCCACAGCTGGGTTTAGATCTTAAAGCTGGCATGGTTGATTTTCAATCTGTATTTCATCGTGATGCACCTCGGATACTTGAAATTGGTTTTGGTTCAGGGCAATCGTTGTTAGCTACAGCAAAAATGCATCTTGATCATGATTTCATCGGAATTGAAACACATCAGCCTGGGATTGGGGCTTTACTATTAAATATACAAGCTGAGCAGCTTACTAATATTAGAGTATTTTATGGGGATGCGGTTCTAGTATTGAATCAGTGTATACCGGATGGAAGTTTGAATGGTATTCAGCTTTTTTTTCCTGATCCTTGGCCGAAGCGACGGCATCATAAAAGACGATTGATTCAGACGGGGTTTGTTAGGTTGCTTATTGGGAAGTTAAAGCAAGGTGGGGAGTTGCATTTGGCGACGGATTGGGAAGATTATGCTAAGGAGATGATGGGGGTTTTGTCAGAGTTGCCGGAGCTAACTAATCGAGCAGGGGTGGGAAAGTTTGCTGAACGCTCTAGTCAGCGGCCGATTGTGACCAAATTTGAGGGGCATGGGCAGCGGGCAGGAAGGGTGATTTGGGAGTTGCAGTTTAGCGTGGGTTGAAAAGCAAAAGATGGAGCAGGGGCTGCGATTTAGTTAAGAGGTTTAGGGGTTAATGCAGGCTCCAGTCACAACTTCCCTGTCGTTTATGATGCCATCCATGGCATCGAGTCGCCTGCATTAACCCCTAAACCTCTTAACTAAATCGCAGAGTTATTGCCGGAGAGTAATAGTGGATATGTATTAGGGTCGTCTTTGACGTCTTCTTGGTTTACGCTTTGACTTTTTTCTTTTCTTGCGTCAGGACTATTGCTTAGCAGGCCCCTTCCCCCTCCGGGGGAAGGAAGGGAAGGGGGAGATAAAATACGCTTTTTTCAAACTTAGGTGAGAAAAACTTACTGGACATTAGCTGCATGGTTCACTACCCTTTATCAACTGAAATCAATTTAGCTTTTTGATAATAATGAAAGGACATACAATATGTTTACAAAGAATGCAGCGCGTCTAAGTACAGTCATTATCACAAGCAGTTTCCTTACAGTCGTTCACGCTATCGGGCCTGGGTTTTATTTGGGCGCGCAAGCCGGCATGACGAATACAAATAATATAACTCAAACGGTGCAAACAGGTGTCGCATCGCCTGCAACACAATCGGTAAGCCCTTCCAATACGGGTGTCGGTGAGCGCATCTATATGGGTGTTGGCATTAATAAATACGCCGCAGCGGAATTAGGCTATACCCATTATGCACCGTCTACTTATAAAACATCCCCCTCTGAAATCGTTAATACACCTGCGATTCGAGAAAATGGTGTCGATTTTACGGGGAAGGCTATGTACCCCATTCAGAATTTTGCGATATTTGGCAAGCTAGGCGCAATCATGGTGAGCAAAAGTTATTCAGGTAGCTTGCAGCCTATCTCACCCACCGAGCCGCGCCTTGCTGCCACTAATAATTTTCATCCTTTAGTTGGCTTGGGCGCTGATTATGCAATAACACAAAACTGGGTCGCTGAGTTAAGCTGGACACGCGCACTCAAAGGTGGCAACGGTTTCCAAAATGCTGATTTCACTTCTCTAGGTATTTCTTATCATTTTGTTGATCAATTTTGTGGGCAGTTTTTATGTTAGCTTAGTACCCGGCGTATGTTTACCCTGATACAAACCTACGCCACAAATAAACACCATGGCCAGTAAATAAATACAAGGCGTCAAGTAGCTATTATAATTTGCTTTAATAATATTAGTGATAACAAGAGGCGCAATACCTCCAAATAATGTAAATCCAATGTTATAGCAGAGCGCCGCACCTGTTAAACGTATTTTAGATTCGAAGAGAGTCGTGATGATGTAGGGTGTCAGCATAGCGGCGACCCCCTCCAGCCCAGCTATAATATGCATCTTATAAATAAAGAAGTAACCAAGCGGAATGAGAAACACAGACAGCAACAACAATACCTCTCTAACCCCTTATTTCTTAGCTTGACGCCTACGGGAAAAGACGGGCACGCATAACACGTTCACGACTAAGACTCCTTTTTCATCGGTAAAAATAATCCGACCAAATCATTTAAAAACTGATGACCTAAGCCTGTTGCACATAACAAAGCAGGATCATCCACTAAAAGTTTTTTACTTCTTGCAATCGCCAACGCAGGTTCAATGACATCTAAACTTAATCCAGTGCGTTCTTCAAATAAATCCGCTGACACACCCTGCGTCAACCGTAACGCATTCATCATAAATTCAAAACAAATATCATGCTGTGCCAAGCTCACTTTCTGCGCGATGAAGGATTGATTCAAATCAAGATAATCTTTAGGGTTTTTGACTTGCCAATGCCGCGTAATCGTTTGCTGCTCAACATCCGTGATCTTACTATGTGCGCCTGCGCCAATTCCTAAGTAATCGCCAAATTCCCAATAATTTTTATTATGTTTACATTCGTGATTCAACCGCGCGTACGCTGATACTTCATATTGCTGCAAATTTGCTTGCGTGATAATCGTTTTTCCTTGTTCTTGAATATCCCACAACACATCTTCTTCGGGTAAACGCGGTGGCTGGTGATGAAAAAAAGTATTAGGTTCAATCGTTAATTGATACCAAGATAAATGCGGCGGCATAAAAGCAAGCGCATCTTTCACATCACTTAATGCATCTTCCATCGATTGCCCCGGCAATCCATGCATCAAATCCAAATTAAAATTATCAAAACCTGCTCGCACAGCACTCTCAATCGCACGCAACGCTGCATCACGCCCATGAATACGTCCTAATGCTTTTAATTTTTCTGTCTGTAAGCTTTGCACCCCAATCGACAAGCGATTAATCCCTGCTTGTCTAAACCCAATAAAATGAGATTCATCTACAGTGCCGGGATTGGCTTCTAACGTAATTTCTATGTCAGGGCTGATACGTAAACGACTGTGTACTGCTGTCAAAATCTTTTCAATCGCAGACGGTGAAAATAAACTAGGCGTGCCGCCGCCGAAAAAAATACTCGTTAGGCTGCGCCCCCAGATACTAGGGAGGTTTTCCTCTAAGTCTTGGATTAAGGCTGCGACGTATAAATCTTCTGGTATTTCTTGGCGAGACTCGTGCGAATTAAAATCACAATAGGGGCATTTGCGGACACACCATGGTATGTGGATATATAAGCTTAAGGGAATAGGAGTGAGCATTGTGTATTAATTCTTCATATGTGCCAAAGCCGCCACGTTACCTGCAAGCAGTATATTTGTCAATTTTGCCTATCTCATACAGTCTGCAAATTACACGGCTCTAATCGTGTCGGTGTCCGCGCCTGTGTCATCAGCCCTCGTCATTGCGAGCGCGAGCGAAGCAACCTAGTCTTTAAGCACTGCTTTTGAGCCTAAATGGTACTAATCAGCTCTGAAAGACTAGGTTGCTTCGCTCGCGCTCGCAATGACGAGAGCTGATGGCGCCGGCATCGGCACGGGCACGACTACCCCCCCATAAATCAGACTATTATTTGATTTCAACCTTACCATTTTCACGCTAAACTAACGCCATCACTGAATTCGAGGAATCCGCCATGAAAAAACGCGTTAAAATTGCCGTCACCGGCGCCGCTGGCCAAATCGGTTATGCTTTAATTTTCCGCATTGCCTCCGGCCAAATGCTAGGCACTGACACAGAAGTCGAATTACAACTATTAGAATTAGAACCCGCATTACCTTCATTGCATGGCGTTGCTATGGAATTAGATGACTGCGCCTTCCCCTTGTTGAAAAAAGTCACTTGCACTTCCAGCGTCAACGAAGCCATGCGCGATGTTAATTGGGCAATACTCGTAGGCGCGGTTCCGCGTAAAGATGGCATGGAGCGCTCTGATTTATTAAAAATCAATGGCAAAATTTTCACGACACAAGGCCGCGCCATCAATGATAATGCTGCGGATGATGCGCGCATATTTGTAGTTGGAAATCCTTGCAACACAAACTGCTTAATTGCCATGAATAACGCACCCGATGTTCCAAAAGATCGTTTTTATGCAATGACCATGCTAGATGAATTACGTGCACGCTGCCAACTCGCTAAAAAAGCGGGCGTAGATTTAACTGCAATCACCCAAATGACCATTTGGGGCAATCATTCTTCAACCCAATACCCTGATTTTTATCATGTAAAAATCGACGGAAAACCAGCTATTGATGTGATTACGGATATTAATTGGCTACAACATGATTTTATTTCGATCGTGCAAAAACGCGGTGCCGAAGTGATCAAAGCGCGCGGCTCCTCTTCCGCAGCATCTGCTGCGAATGCTGCATTGATGACAGTGTATCAATTAGCACATGAAACGCCTCAAGGTGAAAGTTTTTCTGTAGCGCGTTGTTCACAAGGTGAATATGGTGTAGATGAAGGACTTATTTTCTCCGTGCCTTGCAGAACAGAAGGTGGGAAATTAAAAGTGGTGACGGGGATAACACAAAATGCATTTGGACAAGAAAAGTTTGACTTGACGCTCGATGAGTTACGCAAAGAACGAGATGCAGTGAGAGAGTTAGGGTTAATTTAACTATTCCGCAAGTTCCACTGACTCAATCGTGAGCGTGCTTTAATCCTCGT
>DHJK01000026.1:0-5100 GCA_002404295.1 Legionellales bacterium UBA4722 | reverse complement strand
GCAACCTAGTCTTTTCAAAGCTGATTAGTACCATTGAGGCTCAAAAGCAGCGCTGCAAAGACTAGGTTGCGTCCTCATGCTCGCAATGACGAGGATTAAAGCACGCTCACGTTCACGACAAGGGGGCGCTGAATACTTACGTAAGTCCCTGACAACACGATAATTTTATAAAAAAACTTTGGTTTGTTCACTACCCCCCTCCGTTGTTAAAAATATGCACTATACTTAAAGCAACTATTCAACAAGACTTTTAAACATAGGAAAAGGTGGGCTAATGGCTCGATCAAATAACGCTCGATCTTCATCTTTACCCCCTGCTTATCAAAAACAAGCACAGGAAGAAATTAACCAAATAAAAGCTCTTTTAAAGGCTACAAAATTTAAAACGGTTGGGTGGCTCGCCTGGTCTATTTCACCTCTCGCAACATCTGTACCAGTACCAAAAACAGTCTATGATGCCTACAATGAACTGATAAAATATGAAAAAACAGATCCGATGAAAGCGCTTGCGCTGTATTATGCACATTTTTATGTTGCGATAAGACCAGAGCATGACCACGTTTCACGTCAAGAAGAAACGCGGCAATTTTATAAGAGCCTTACTGAAAAAAAGGGTAACACTATTTTTCCTAATGAACCCGATACAGCAGCATTGTTTGATACTTTTTTAAAAGCGGAAATCGACGCACTGATCTTAAAAAGATCGCCTGAACAAAAAGCGTATTTGGATTTTCATGCGAAAGTGCAAACTGAAATCAATCATATTCAATCAATGGTCAATGCATTGACGGCACTTCAAACAGTCGTATCGCTCGAAAAAAAACCTGAACTTGATCTTGAAATCACTTTTTTAAGTAAAGTGATGGATCGCATGCGGATGGCGGGATCAAGAGATGATGTGATTTCTTATTCTAAAGATGCGTTGATGGTTTTAAATTCGATTTCAGTTCGTATTCTTCATCAAGATCAAATGAGAACACTGCGTGAATGTATCACGCAATTTCAATATCATCATTGTAACTTAATGACAGATTTAGCTGATAAAAAAAATGCATTATATTTCTCTGCTGCGTTTCAAACGGCAGCGGTGGCTATATCAACGCCTTTGGCACATATGGTATCCATTCCTTCCCTGAGTATTTTTAGCGGTATCCCCGATCTAAATATATTGGAAAAAGGAGTCACATCTGCTACGAGTGCTGCATTGGAAAAAGTAGGGAAAAAAGACGAAGAAAAAAAACAAGTTAATCCGGCCGTGCTTCATCATATTTATGACGCGACAAAAAAAGAAACTAGCTTAACCGACAAATATGTTAATACAGAAAAATCACTGATAGCGACTATAAAAAATCCTGAAACTAAAGAGAAAATGACCAGGGTGGCTGCGATCGCTGTAGCTGTATTCGTGTTTCCCTATCTTGCCGTACCGGCGGCTGTTTTATTAACTCTAATTGCAGCGGGCGGTGTTGCCTATAATCTCTTTTTAAAACACGATGAATTAGCTGCGGCTGAAAAAAACTCCAAGACCGAGAAAGAATTACATGAGAGTGAGATGCATATATATCGGAAGCAAGCCGCAGGAACTTATTCAAAGAAAAAAGTAGCGAGGTATTGGAATGATAAAAATCAGACTAGGCAGCAGGGTGGCGGGACTACTCCGACGTATAATGCTGTTTATGTGGACCCTACCAAGAAAAATAAAACGTGAGCCACAAGTGAACTCAAACCCACATAGCCAATAACGCCATCACCACCAATCCAATAAATAAAAACAAAAACTCCCTCAAGTTTTCCGCCTCATGCATACGCTCATGATGATTAATATGATGCAAAGTAGACATATAAAGAAATGTACCTGCAGCAAACGCATTAAACCCAGCCGTCCAAAGTTGGCCTGCTTTGTATTGCAGCAATGAAGCCATCGTCGTCCCCAATAGAATACCGATAGGCGTCATCAAAGAAAAAACACCGACAATAAGAATACTTTTTTTAGTGGTGACCTGACTGCGATTTAAAACAACAGCCAAAGCAAAACTTTCTGAACTTTTATGCGCAAGAATAGCTACAAAAATAACAAAAGCTGTCGCCATCGTTGCATTAATGCCTAACACACCGCCTTCAATCAGCGAATGTATTATTAAAATAAGCGCAACCATATAAGGCATGACCTGTTTCGCATCTTTAATTTGCGGCACACATTGCGCCAGACGTTCAAGAAATAACAGAACTAAAAACCCACATGCGCAGAAAAACTCAGCGACAGGGTAATGTGCATCAGGAAGCGTATTAGCAAACCCACTTACAGCATCTGGCAACATATGAAAAAGAGCTGCCCCTAAAAAAATACCACTAGCAAACGCATCCCCTAATTCTAAAATAGGACGATGTTGTGGGCGGGCACGCACTTTAATAGGATAAATAGCCGCCACTAAACTGGTAATGAGAATCAAAATGCCTGCAATAATTTTATAAAAAAGTAAAGACACGCGGTTTAGTCCTTGTTATTCCCAAGCAGGGGATTGATTTTAAGATAACCATGAGTCTAGCTGAGACAGCAGAGAGTTCCAAACTTTTTTCGTTGGTAAACAACCTCCCTTAAATAGACCTCAACCCCGTTCTCATTTATACTCTGCACATGATAGAACTCAGCGTTGCACAAAAAATCGCCATCTGGGCCTTGCCCGTCTTGTTTGCTATAACAGGACATGAAGTCGCCCATGGCTGGGTCGCGTCCTTATTTGGCGACCAAACAGCACGCTTGTCTGGCCGCTTAACGCTTAATCCACTTAAACATATAGACCCTATAGGCACCATCGCAGTTCCTGTAGTGCTTTTAATGGTCAGTAATTTTATTTTCGGCTGGGCCAAACCCGTACCGGTAGACGCACGCAATCTACGCAACCCACGCACAGATATGGTTTTTGTCGCACTCGCAGGTCCCGCCGCCAACTTATTAATGGCATTGCTTTGGGCTGGGATTGCCAAACTCAGCATGGGTTTACCACTTTGGTATGGCGTGCCGCTGGTAGGCATGGGCATGGCCGGGATTCAAATTAATATTGTGCTTGGCGTTCTAAATTGCTTACCGATTCCACCTTTAGATGGCGGAAAAGCACTCTATAATTTATTACCCGGGAAAATGGCCTGGTATTTTTACCATCTTGAACGCTATGGATTCTTTATTTTATTAATTTTAATGTTTACGGGTATTTTAAATTATATCCTTTTGCCACCTATCATCTTCTTATCGAATGCGATTGCCGGCATCTTTGGCCTCATGTAAAACCACCTCTATTCCATAAATCTGTGAAAAGGATATGACATGCGCGATAGATTGATAAAATCTTTAATAGCAAAAAACTTGCACGGTGTTTATAAAAATAATGACTTTCAGACCACTGGGTCTGCATTAGAAATGGTTGATAGTCAATTTGCTTCGCAGATATTTCTTCGCAGTAAAGAATATTATGCACAAGCACTTGCCTGCTCAAAGTCAGGCGACCTCCTTCAGGCTTTAAAACTTTTAAATGAAACAGCTAGAATTTATTCCAAAATCAAACCCATCTCCATCTCTGTCGCATCTTGTTATATAGATATAGCAAGTATTTATAATAAGCCTGGTGATCAATACGATATTGTACAAGCATTGTATTATTACAAAAAAGCACTGAAAATTTACATCTTCCTTCTTAATGGCGAAGCAAATCCTACTCAAAAAAAAGATTTATATATCGCAATTTTTAAATGTAGTAGCAATATAGGTGCTATTTATTATCAAATAGGCACTGCTTATGATTGCAAAATAGGCACACCCTACGATTATGATTTTTGTTTAATGTCGGATGATACGAAAATAGAATACTGCAAGCTCTATTTGGCTAGAGAAAAGGGTGAAATTGTCTACTGGGTTATGGCCAAAAATAAAAAGCTAGAGAAAGGTACTCTTGATGATTCAATACCCATACCCATTCCTTTCACGATCGATAATTTAAATTTTGCCAAGAACAAAATATTAGAAATCACATCAAAAGCAGGTCACACCCGTGTTTAT
This sequence comes from Legionellales bacterium UBA4722, assembly GCA_002404295.1. Classification (GTDB taxonomy): domain Bacteria; phylum Pseudomonadota; class Gammaproteobacteria; order DSM-16500; family DSM-16500; genus UBA4722. The sequence continues at coordinate 1,049 of DHJK01000026.1, read as the reverse complement.
GACAAAACGGATGCCGAATATGCACAAAAGATGAAAGTAAAAGCAATCAATGCGAACAAAATAATATTGTATAATTATATAAACAAATTGGGCATGACGAATTCATTTATCGCAGCCTGCTATGAAAATTTAGGTAAGCTATACCGCTCTCTCAAACAAGATAAAATCGCAAATTATTTTTTTGAAAATGCATCCTGCCTTCATCACCTTAAGAAAATAATTGGGACAGCACATCCCCTCGCTTACTCAATCACTCATGCCAGGTGCAAGCAGAGAATAACAGAAACAGGAATGGCTTACGATGCAGCGGTACTCTGTGCTTTTATAGCAGTATATGGTGAAAAAAATGAGCTTACAGCTAAATGCTGCGCCGGCATTGGTACGATTTATTATTTTATAGGACAAGAAACAATAGCAACCGATTTTTTTAATCAAGCATCAGAGATTACACTTTTAGAAAATAAAAGTTTATACCCTGTTAATGACAGCGTAGAAAAAATAACTGCAAAACAATGTGAATCAAACAATTTAACCGAAGAACCAGACAAAAAAGAGGAAGCACCTTTTCCCATGACGCCAAAGAAGGATGCTGCCACATCAAAAAAGAGAAAGAAAGAACCCCTATATAAAACATGCACAAAAAAAGAAAAAGAAACTTTTACTGAAGCTGAAGAAAAAAAAACCTCAACCTCACTTTTTAATTCAAATACAATTTTTAGCAAAACCTCTAACGCCTCAGGCCGCATCTACTATGATTCATTTATCAATACAAGTAGAGCCACTTTTATCGAAGATACTACTCTTACTCAGCTTGTTACCACGAGCGGCACAGGAATTTTCGGGTTTTTAAAAAGTATAAATCAAGAAAATAAACCGCTATCGACACCTGCTAATTCCAATGACACAGGGGCTCTGGAATTTTTAGAAGAATCAAATCAAAGTGCATTACATCGGCAAAAAAAACCTCTCAGTTATACATAATTAATCCATCAAGGTCACTATTTAGGGGTTAATGTAAAATAAATTTAGGTTACACTTAAATCTCATAA
>DHJK01000105.1 GCA_002404295.1 Legionellales bacterium UBA4722 | reverse complement strand
ATGTTATTGTGCAAAACTTCATTCCTTTATATTAAGAATAAATAATATTTTAAATAAAATTGATGATTACAGATTTTATTATGGTGTAAAAAATTACAATATCATGAACGCCGCCGAACTAATTGCTGGAGCTAATATGCATCATAACAATATTTCAGCAAATGCTCTTCACTGCATCATGCAATTTCTTTCTCTTTTTTATGGCGCAAGAGGTGATTACTTATACAATGAAAATGAATTAAATAAATTATTGCGACCAGTTCTGTATGGAATTGGAAAAGACACCGATCGCACACCAGAGGAAGTGGAGCAATTACCCATCAAATTTAGAAACATCTATCGATATATTAATGAATGGCGAGAGGGTATAGAAAAAATTCGCAATCAGAAGCGATAACTTGATTTTTTTTAATTATGGTCTTGACACATTTTATTTAAATAGATAGCATTCTCATTCGGTTAGGTAGAAACCATGCGTCTGCGTATAAAGCTTGCTCTCGAGTACTGCCATTGAATGTAATAATTCTCTATTTCATATAAACTTAACATCGCTCAAAGGTGTCTTGGTGCAGACGACAAACATTGATGAGCAAATGATGAGGTTTATATGGTTACTATAGTTTCTCCAGCGTTTCTTAAGCAAGAAGCAAAAAAGTTAAAAAAAAGTCTTGGCATGTCGCATCATGAAGCTCTTGATGAGGTTTCAAAAAAGTATGGTTTTTCAAATTACAGGCACTATCTCAACGTCTTAGAAGAGTCTAAGCCTGTCACAGAAGAAAAAATCTCTTTGGAAAATGATAGGTCTAAAGCGATACAATTTGAAACTCCGTTCGAGCAAAGTGCTCAAATGTCCTTCCACGAGCAGTTAGACTTTCTTAAAGTTTTTCAACATTCAGATGATATGCAAGCTCAGTGTGAAAAATGGAACTTAATGAAAGACGAAACACAATCAGCCCTATTTGATGAGTTCCTTACTGAAGAAGGACAATATGAAATTGATTTTAGACACAAGTATTTTATAGCAAAAGAAATTTCATTAAGCGATCTTAAATATAAGTTAAAAGGAGATATGCTCTATATTGATGGTGAGTATGATCTCACGATTAAACTCGAGGATTCTGAACAAATTGAATTTGTATATGAAGCGTCTGACCATTGTAAAGAATATTCTCCTTTCAATGATAGAGTATTGTCTGGCCCATTTGGAATTAAGATTGACAGGAATAAAAAAATCATCATCCATCATTTAAGTATTATCGAAATGATTGACGGCCTAGTTTATGCAGGAACCTTAAAGCCCACAGCGAGACTGATGCCAGCTTTTCGACCGGAAGTTGCATGTGTTAGTATATGATACGCTTCAATTGGTGGGTCGACATTCAAGTCGACTCACTAATTATTTATCTCCCAATTTAACTATTATCAAAGGTAGCTTTGTTTGGTTGCATCTTCTTATCTTGCTCTTTTAATTTTTTTTCTTACTGTTCGCATCATTTTCTTTAGCCAATTCACCAGTATATTCATTAAAGTTGAAATGTTTAACACTTGCAAAGTTAGCCTTCCCTGCTGCTGCTAATTCTCTTCGATCTTCAAAGTCTACATCTTTGAAAAATACAAAATCATAAGATCGACCAGACGCAGACAGATTATCGGTTGCTATTCCAGCTATTTCATTTAGATTATGATAACAGTAAGCCATGGCTGATAACTGATAAAGTGCGTTCAACCTTTCTCTTCGGTTGCGGTTCGATGCTAAAATAAAGATACCTTTGTTAGTATCAGTGTTTCTATAAAGCGCTGATGAAAATCCAGTCTCGTCGGCCTTTTTTAAATTCCTATATAATACGTTCCCCACAGCTCTTCTTTCTAATCTATTGAGTTTTGAAAGGGTTGTAACCCATTTAAAATAGTTTTCCACTGTGCCTTGTTTTATATCATTTCTTGGGTGAATCCCTTTTAACTCTGGTGGTTCATAACCAATGGTTTTATGCATTTCTCTGATAATGTGATCTACAAAGTAGCTTTCATGGTTAAGCTTTGTTCTTTCATTGCGTAGTTCTTGATATTTTGTGGTATACATATCCCAATGTCCTTCTGCGATAGCAACACCATCTGCTTTGCCTGATAAAATTTCTTCAATTAATTCAGGTTGTAGTTTATATACTGCCAAGAAATCACGTTCTGACACAGTTGGCATTAGAATCCCCCTATCGTAAAGCTTTTCACGTTTTTCTAAATATTGTATGAAATCAGTGGGGGTATCAATTTCGGTAGAAATTAATTCTAGATCACTTCTTAAAAATATATGAACAGGAATGCCAAAATGCCTTTCAAAGCCACCTAAAATTTCCGTTTTTTCATTGTCATCAAATTGCTCTTCACCTAGTAAATCAAGAATCATAATTCCAGTAATATTTTGAACAGTATTGGTATTAAATGTTATCTCAATATTAATTTTATTCTTAACAGTTAATTTCTCATGAGCTTTAATTGCCGCCTTAATGGATTTTAGCTGTTTGACACCGCTAGCTATCTGTTTGAGAATTCTTCCAATATCTGCATCATTTTTCTCACTGATTTTTTTTGTTTCTGTTTTGGACTTAGTTTGAAGTCCAATCAAGTGGGTGTCAAACAAGATCAACGTATCAGCAATTTCCTTTTCTTGGTTATTGCTCTTTTTGTATTTGGGGTTGGGTACAACAAAGTCACTTAAGAATATTTTTTCGCAGATTTGATGAACTATATTTTCAGATTTAACGCCTTGCTCATGCTTTTCCTTACCCATAATTTATCCATTCATTAAAGGCAAACTCAACAAGGGATATTAGGCTCTTCCCCAAATAAGGGGGC
>DHJK01000073.1 GCA_002404295.1 Legionellales bacterium UBA4722 | reverse complement strand
GTTTTAAAATAATCCACATTTTTTGTATCACGCAACATAAAATCTTTTGCCGTGAGACGGCAGTTCGGTTAGTTTTATATCTATTTGATTGAGTTGATAAACCAGAGAATTTGTCAGGATTATTTTTTGCAACGAAATATAGCTTACAGCTGAGATAATACCTGCTAATACTATTAATAGCCCAAAAACCAGGATTAATTTACTACTGATACGTAAGTCATTAAATTTAAACATAGCTTAACCTCTTTTAAAAAATCAACCCAAGTTGTTTAAAAAGAAGATCTTATTAACATTTTAACATTAAAAGAAACATTTGATATCAACTGTTTCTAGATATCTAGCGAGCACACGATCTGTCCGGTTTAACCCGTTGATTGACGGATGAAAAGAAGGTCATTAATAGATTAGCCGAACAGTATTGCTGCAGATGTGCCGGAAATAGAGCTAAAATAATCACCTCTAAGCAAAATCATATTCCAACATTAAGCGGCTATACGTTAATTTACCTGATGTTGTATGGGAAACAAAACCTACGCGGCCACGTATAGAAAGACTTCTCTTAAAAATGGGTACAGGTGTATAAGCAGCATCTAGATCAATTTCGCTACTATTCACTAAAAAAGGCTGGATAAAGTACTGGGCGCCTGTTGCTGCGACTTCAATTTGATGATCGAGAAAAGCGTAGCTTCCTGTTAATTTACGCGCAGAGCCGGCCGCAAGCTCAACTAAGCCCTCTACCATTGATGTGGTATAAAGAGGATCTGCTGTATAGCCTGATGTATAGGGTGAGACAATATCACCATTACGATACCCTCCTGTTCTTTTTGGAATATTATTCCACCCAAATAAAATTTGTCCGTTGCCAATTTCACTTCCTACTAAAATACCATAGGCTGAAGATTTGACTGCGCCTATTCCTAGGCTGCCAATCACATTATTTCCATCCGGTGGATTATTTAATATTTGCGCGCCAATGACGGGCCTAAATAGTGTCTTAGTAGGCAAGATATATTTAAAATCAGCGTAATACATTCTAGCAAAGTTATAAAATTTATAAGCCCATGTTTGAACGCTTAGTGTCTTATGTTTGTATTGCGCACCTACTGCGAGTGTACCGATATCAGTTGTATTACCTAAAGCGGGAATAGTTGTCGATGCAACCGTATAACTGTTTATATTGTACAAATTAGATTGTGTAAAACTATCAGCAGTTCGAGACTTGAAACGAATCTGACGCAGTAATGTACAATTCAAGTAATTATCTGGTGTATTTAATGACTGCCATGGTGCAAAAACACCATACAAGACTTGATAAGTAGACGGTATCATGCGTGAATCTGCAGGGTTTAACCAAGGGGTATTAATTAACGAATCACCCAAGCGACCCATAAAATAGGGATTTTCAAATTGTAAAAAAGCTTGACCCACTGTCGTTAGTGGAGTTGCAGGAAGCGATGCATCTTGTCGCGCTGGATTGTGAGAGTTTATGCCTAATGATTGAGCGGTATATACCGTTCCCCCTAAACGAAAATGGTCTAAAAATAAATCTGTCAATGCATTAATCTTACCGCCTAAGGAAAATGCGGTCTGATCTTTTGTGCCATGTCTAGAAAAATGACGATCAAAATCGTAAAGACGAATATTGCCGTCGATGTTAGCTCGCGGTAATATTTTTTGCGGTACAAATATTTGTTTCGGATCAAAGGCAGTGACAGAGCTTGGTTTATAAGCCGCAAGTATGGGCATTGTGATGGTGGGTTTAGTCATAGGTGCTTCAGCGTGGGTCACTGTCACTTTTTTCTTTTTGTGTATAGTAGGCTGTTTATTACCGGTACCAAAACTTGCAGCATGTGCAGTAAAAGCGTATATGCCTAGAAAGCATATAAAAAGTTTTTTATACTTTACTTTCATGGGAAAATCCTTTTCCAGTCTGGATTGTTTAATATTTAGTTTGGTTTTCTATCAGCATTTTTTAAATTATTTGTTTAAAAAAAGCAATGGCTATGATAACACGGGTACTGCTACCTGTATATGATGGGTCTCTGCATTAGGTTAGGAAATCATAGAGCTAACAATTGCATCAAATAATAACTTGCAGATATTTAAATCACACTGCTCGTCTAATTCTCGTATACAAGTTGGGCTGGTGATGTTTATTTCTGTTAAGTAATTTCCTATTACGTCTAATCCAACAAACAATAATCCTTTTTCACGAAGCGTAGGCCCAACCGCTTTGCATATTGCAATATCTTGCTCTGATAAAGGTTGTGCAACGCCCCTTCCTCCCGCTGCCAAGTTTCCACGCAGCTCTCCAACAGCAGGAATACGTGCTAGAGCGAAAGGCACAGGTTCACCGTTAATTAGTAAGATGCGTTTATCGCCTTGGGAGATTTCTGGAATATATCGTTGTGCTAGCATGAAATTTTTTCCCTGCTGCGTCAAGGTTTCAAATATAACAGATGCATTGAGATCAGATTCTTGTACGCGAAATATAGAAGACCCACCCATGCCATCCAGCGGCTTACATACAATATCTTTTTGCTCTTTTAAAAAAGTCCGTAATAACTTAATGTCACGTGTTACTAAGGTAGCCGGACACAAATCAGGAAACCATGAGGTATAAAATTTCTCATTCACATCACGCAAACTTTGCGGCTTATTAACTATTTTTGTGCCCGCTAGCTCCGCCAATTCTAATATATAAGTCGTATAAATATATTCTAAATTAAATGGCGGATCCTTTCGCATTAAAATAATATCAAGCTCTGATAACTCAATACATTGGTATTCGTCTAATTCAAACCAATGCGTAGGATCACGAAACACGTTTATGAGACGACTGTTACCAAACGCTTTCCCATCTCGTACAAATAAATCTTGCTGCTCAAAATAATAAATTGTCCAGCCACGTGCTTTCGCTTCCCACAACATAGCCAGTGTGCTGTCTTTTTTATAATGGATGGATTGAATCGCATCCATGATAACGCCAATTTTTATTGTCATCGTTTAAGTTGCTCCGCGATTTCACGTGCCGCCGCCAGCATGCTCAAGCGCGCAATGACACCGTAAGCATAAAAACGGTTTTGACAATCTTCAGGAGAGCTTTGTTTGTTAGGCTGGTGGCATGTATTTGCAAAAGCCAACGGTTCAAAGTGCATGCCCGGTGTATTTAAATTTTCATCGACACCACGATCTTTGTGCACTCGATAAAATCCACCCACCACGCGCTGACCCCATAAATACACAACCGGTTCAGCAACCGCATCCGTCACACTCCATGTTTCAAAAGTATAAACGCCTTCTTGTACTATGACACGATGTACAGGCTGGCCGCTTTTAGATTTAGACATATGCGTGCGTTCTTTACGGTTTAAAGTACGAATTTCTTCTGCATTGCGCACTGTCATCACAGCCATGCCATACGTACCTGCATCCGCTTTGATAATAACAAAAGGTTTAGAAGTAATTTGGTATTCATCATATTTTTTTTGAATATCTTCTAATAATTGTGCCGTATGATGTGTCAGACAATCCTCGCCGTCTCGCTGCATAAAATCAATTTCACCGCAGTGCATAAATAAAGGTGCGATAAACCAAGGATCAATATCAATTAATTTAGCAAAGGTTTCGCTCACATCCGCATAATATTGAAAGTGGCCTGATTTTAAGCGTTGACTCCAGCCGAGCTCAGCGGGTGGCACTAAAGGTTGTTGTAAATTTTGTAAAATATCTGGGATGCCAGCAGATAAATCGTTATTCAGTAAAATAATGTCGGGAATAAATCCGTCGATGCCAATTTTATCTTGCTGACGTGTGATGGGTTCAAGTGTAATGGTTTCGCCGTTGGTGAGTGTGATGGCGCTAGGTTCTGTTAATAGAGAGCCTAGGCGCACTGTAAATCCTGCAGTCGTTAAAATATGCAATAAAATTTTGATATTGTCCCAGTAATACAAATTACGCGTATGATTTTCTGGGATTAATAAAATTTGTTTTGCTGTCGGTTGTTGTTGCGAAATAGCTAATCGAGCAGCTTCAATAGAAAGAGGTAAAAACTCAGGACTTAAATTATTAAAGCCTGCAGGAAATAAATTCATATCAATAGGCGCTAATTTAAAACCTGCGTTACGCAAATCAACAGAACCGTACACAGGCGCAGGACTGAGTTGCCATTGCGCTTTAAACCAGTCTTCAATTTCGGTTTCTTTATTTAGTAATTGTTGCTCTAACAAATGCAGTGGTCCAACTGAAGCAGTTGTTAAATGAGGTGTTTTATGGATGGCCACTCGTTTTTTCCTTTAATTCTTGTATCTGTGTTATTAGTTCGTCATCAGCGGTGTCACCAATCAAACGGTCATTAGTAAGCTCTTTACCATCGGGTGTAAAAAATAAGAGTGTAGGTGGTGCAATTACCTTATAACGATCCATGATGGCATTATCAAAAGTATTATCGGCTGTGATGTTTGCGCGTAGCAAGATAAAACTGCTTAGCGCTTGTTTTACATTTTGTTTGGTGAATAAGTAACGATCCATATGCACGCACACTTCACACCAGTCTGCATAAAAATCGAGTATCACCCATCCCCCATCTTTTTTGGCTGTGGCAAGTGCTTGATTAAATTGCGTCATAGAGTTCACTGTTGTAAATAGCGGCTGCGCGGGAAGTGATTTTGTTTGTGAGGTAAAGTGCCAATTTTCCCAAGGGTGCAGAGGATCAGTATTGCCTAGTGCAGCCCCAGCCAACAAAATAATACCATAAATTAATGCAATGATCGCCAAGCTGTGTCGCAAAAGATGCCAACGTGTAAAGGCTTTTGCAAAATCACCCATCACTACAGCAGAAATGATCAGTAATGCAGACCACAGAAGTAGCGCCAATGGCCCCGGAATAATGCGAGCTAATAACCAAATTGCAAAACCAAGCATCATAATGCCGACTAGATGTTCTATTGTTTGCATCCAGGCGCCTGTTTTGGGTAAAAATTTGGTAATTGAAGCGCCCACTACTAATAATGGCAGCCCCATACCTATCCCCAGTGAAAGCAGGGCGGCTGCGCCTAGCCACATATTGCCGGTATGTGCGATATAAGCTAGCACGCCTACAAGTGCAGGGCTGATGCAAGGCGAAATAATTAAGGTAGAAAGGCTGCCCATTAAAAACACACCGAAATAAGTGCCGCCTTTTTGTTGATTGCTTAATTGGGTAAGGCTCTTTTGCCAACGAGAAGGTAGTCGAAACTCATATAAACCAAATAACGATAACGCCATCAGTATAAATATTCCGCTAAATAAGGCGATGATCCAGGGTTTTTGTAATCCTGTTTGAATGTGATTGCCTAGCAGGGCGACGACCATGCCTGCGATTGCGTAGGTAATTGCCATACCTAAGACATACGCTAATGACAAGCTAAAGGCTTTGGCGGTTGAGGGGTTTTTCTTTCGGTGGCCAATAATGATGCTATATAAAATAGGCACCATGGGCAAGACGCATGGCGTAAAGGCTAAGAGTAGGCCTAACCCCAGAAAGCTTAACACCATAATAAATGGACCATGCCTGCTGAATAGTTTTTCTACATCGGTTTGTTCTGAATAAGTCTGTTCGGGCGGTATAGGTGTGGCCGCTGTTATAAATTGTGCTGTTGCTGGTGGGGTGGAGTTAAAGCGGAAGTCTTTTTTAACGGGGCTGTAACAAAAATCATTCGTTGAGCAGCCTTGATATTTAATGGTGAAAGCCGTAGAGCCTTGATTTGCAGGGGTTAACGGTACTTCTACTTTAAGTGTGTCTATGTAATGTTGATCAACGCCATGAAAGTTGTCATGCTCTGGAAGACCTTTGGGCAAGGGAAGGGGTATAATTTTTGCCTGATCGTCATAGAGCTGCAATTGGCTACTATATAGATAATATCCCGGGGCAATTTTCCACTGCAGAATGAGTTGATTGGGCTTGGATAATTGAGCCGAGAAAGTAAAGGCTTGCTCAGGGCGTAGAGGTTGCGCTAGCTCTTTGCTATAGCCTACTGCTGCAATCACCATTAATAAAATACCGAATAGAAACTTCTTCATGATGAGGTGTATTCTCCGTTGCTATTCGCTTGTCTCGGTGTCATTGCTGTAAAGGTTACATAATTCGATGACAAGAATCAAAATCTATCGTGGACACCAGGACTGTCATGTAACTATTCAGCACTGGTCTAATCGTGAACGTGCCCGTGCCCGCGTGCGTGCCCGTCTTTTNNAAAAGACGGGCACGCACGCGGGCACGGGCACGTTCACGATAAAAGCGTGCAGAGTAGGTGCATTGTCATCCCTATGGCAGTGCCCTCCCAGCAAACATTTCTCACTTGACTCTAGCCCAATTCTCTATATATTTGGCACTCGGCACTTGAGAGTGCTAAGTTGATCCCCATATAAGTAACATAGCCACCTTGAGCTTAAGGTCAGGCACGAAAAATCCGATTTTTAATTGAAATCTAAGTAGGAGAGACACAATGAGTGAGATCACAATTCGTCCATTAGCGGATCGAATCGTCGTGCAAGCGACAGAAGCCGAAACCAAAACAGCTGGCGGTATCTTTATTCCAGATACAGCTGATAAAGATAAGCCCAGCCAAGGTAAAGTACTAGCTGTAGGCAAAGGCAAATTGATCGAAGGAAAATTACAACCTTTAGAAGTTCGTATTGGCGATACCGTTTTATTCGGCAAATATGCTGGTAATAACGTTAAGCTTAATAACAAAGAATACTTAGTAATGCGCGAAGAAGATGTTATGGGCGTTGTGGAATAATTTTCAACCCTTCCCTGGTTCGTTATTTTAAAATGATGAGGAAATAAACATGAGTCAAGCTAAAGATATTAAATTTGCTGAAGAAGCACGCCAATTAATGCTCGCAGGTGTGAATGAGTTAGCGAATGCAGTGCAAATCACCATGGGCCCTTGCGGTCGTAACGTGGTTATCGATAAATCATTTGGCGCACCTACCGTTACTAAAGACGGTGTTTCTGTTGCTAAAGAAATTGAGTTCAAAGACAAGTTCAAGAACATGGGCGCACAGATGGTTAAAGAAGTGGCGTCACAAACTTCGGACGAAGCTGGCGATGGTACAACTACTGCTACAGTATTAGCGCGTCAAATCCTCGTAGAAGGTTTGAAAGCGGTTGTTGCTGGTTTCAATCCAATGGATTTGAAACGTGGTATTGATAAGGCGGTTGTTGCAGCTGTTGAAGAATTGAAAAAATTATCTGTTCCTTGCAAAGATAACAAAGCAATCGCACAAGTCGGCACCATTTCCGCAAACTCTGATAGCTCAATCGGCCAAATCATTGCTGATGCAATGGGTAAAGTAGGCAAAGAAGGCGTTATCACTGTTGAAGAAGGTTCTGGTTTTGATAATGAATTGTCAGTGGTTGAAGGCATGCAATTTGATCGTGGTTACCTCTCTCCTTACTTCATTACAGATCAACAAAATATGTCTGCTAATTTAGAAAACCCCTACATCTTGATCGTTGATAAGAAAATTTCTACGATTCGTGATTTATTGCCCGTCTTAGAAGGCGTTGCTAAATCAGGTCGCAGCTTATTGATTATCGCTGAAGATATTGAAGGTGAAGCATTAGCAACCTTGGTTGTTAACCATATGCGCGGTATTGTTAAAGTATGCGCAGTGAAAGCACCTGGTTTTGGTGATCGCCGTAAAGAAATGTTGCAAGATATTGCTACATTAACAAAATCACAAGTGATATCAGAAGAAATTGGACGTACGTTAGAATCTGCTACATTACAAGACTTGGGTTCTGCAAAACGCGTTCATATCACTAAAGACAACACCACGATTGTGGATGGCGCTGGTGAAAAAACTGAAATTTCGGAACGTATTACACAATTACGTGCTCGTATCGAAGAAACAACCTCTGACTACGATCGTGAAAAATTGCAAGAACGCGTTGCTAAATTAGCAGGCGGTGTTGCGGTTATCAAAGTAGGCGCAGGTTCTGAAATCGAAATGAAAGAAAAGAAAGCGCGCGTTGAAGATGCTCTGCATGCAACTCGTGCAGCGGTTGAAGAAGGCGTGGTTCCAGGCGGCGGTATTGCATTGATTCGTGCATTACAAGCTGTTAAAACTCTCAAAGGCGAAAACGATGCACAGGCGATGGGTATTACATTGACTCGTAAAGCGTTAGAAGCACCTTTGCGTCAGATTGTGATTAACGCAGGCTACGAAGCGTCTGTTGTTGTTAACAAAATCCTGGAAGGAAAAGGTAACTATGGCTTTAACGCAGCGACTGGTGAATACGGCGATATGATAGACATGGGTATCCTGGATCCAACCAAAGTAACACGTACAGCATTGCAGCACGCAGCATCCGTTGCTGGCATGATGATTACCACAGAATGCATGATCACCGAACTTCCTAAGTCTGATTCAGACACAGGCGGCATGGGTGGCGGCGGTGGTATGGGCGGCATGGGCGGTATGGGTGGAATGATGTAATTTCACTTATTTGTTAATGGGCATGCTGGTGGGGGTGCTCATTTTCAAATGGAAGTAATATAAAAATCCCGCTGAATGGCGGGATTTTTTTTACCTATTAAAAGATCACCTTGTTTTATTAGAGGGCGTAGAAGATTCGGATTCTGGAAGAGCTGAATCACAACTACAACAAAAGGAAAACAGAGAGCCCCAAAAAGACGAAGGCTTAGAGCTTGATGAACTTGTCTGCTGTCGTATTTTTGGCGATTGAATTTGTGGTTCAGTATAGCCGTAAACAAGGCGTGGAATTTTTTTTGACATAAAATATGCTTCATTGCAAACTACTACTTCTTGTTCAAATTTATTGTTATAAGGGTCCCCTGCAATTGTTTTGAATTTTTTTGCTACTTTTGTTACAAGTGTTCTAGCAGGAGGTATTTGAGGAAGAGTAGTCCTCTCATGAGATCTATTAAAAACAACAGTATGTAAGTTGGAGTACATTTCCAATAAAGCTTTAATTGCTTCATTTCCAATATCTGCTGGCGAGCCAAAGGAAAGAACGAGTATTTTGACCATCGCTTTATGGATAAAGTTTTCAAGAACATACAAAGGATTGCTGCAAAATGATAAATCTAGTTCGGAAGTTTTTTTCTTCTTCGAGCTCTTCACTGCACTTAAAGTAGATAACTTCTTTTACGCTCTGGTCTTGGATGGTTAATACCAAAGTAGCGTCATCTTCATGTTCTTTCTTGTGGAAATAACTATTTTTATATAATTGAATGCGAGTAATGATTTTATTATTATCGGAAGTAGATAGAACTTGCGAATGATGATTTAGAGGTGCGGAATCATCTAGATCAATACTTTTCATTTCACTAGTATCACTAGACGTTTCACTAGGCATTAAGTCTACCGTATACAAAATATGTAAAAAATTCGCATCAATATCAGTGCAGACTGGCTTAGCTCTTGGGCGAGTTAAAGCATGCGCTAAAATAGCTTCAATTTTTTCATAAAATGTTTTCATGGACTGTACCTTTTGAGCATGGGTTAGCAGAGATTTGATGCTCAGTATATTAGAGATTGGCCTATATTTGCACTATTATTTCTACGTGTGCTTGACCCGTTTTCTAGAAGGTGCTGTGCGTAACATTATGATTTATTTAAATTAAGGTTGCTAAACAGAGCTTGAGTGGATAAAATATCTCAAATGATATATCTTTTGTGATATAATTATGACAGGTAAAGAAGTTATAAAATTATTAGAGAAACAAGGGTGGAAGGTCCTCCGGGTGAATGGTAGTCATCATCGGCTAGGTAAAGAGAGCTTGCGTACTACGGTCCCTGTCCATGGAAAACGAGATATTGGTAGAGGTTTGCTTGCTGCGATTGAAAAACAAACTGGAGTGAAATTAATATGAACGTACTTTATCCAGCCACCATACATTATGATGAATCTGAGAAACGATACACTGTTTTTTTTGCTGACTTACCTGAAGCCATTACGGAAGGCGAAACGTTGGACGAAGCGCTTTTCAACGCCTCTGAAGTACTTACATTAACGTTAGAAGGTCGAATGGATGAAGATTTGGATATCCCCAGACCTTCTGCTCCAGAAGTTGATTCCTATTTAATTTCACCTAATGCTCGAACGCAAGCGGCTTTATTAATGAGATGGGCAAAGGGGAGTCATACTACTTCTGAGATTGCTCGAACTCTTAATACATCGTGGCCTGCGGTTGCTCGATTGGAAAATCCGCACCATTGGCCCAACTTAAAACAACTCGATAGAGCAGCTGCAGTGATGGGTCAACGATTAGTTATTTCGTTAGAACCGATTGTTTCAAATACATCGAAATTTCACCGAGCGTTAAAAGAGCAGAGCAGAAGATAAGATCAAATGTCTTCGCCCACTTTTGTTGCTACATTGAAAGACGTGGGTTCTGGTTGTATGAGCTTGTAGTCTCGAAGTTCTAAACTATAATGGCGCCTAATAATCCTAGTGGAACAGCAATGCATGGGTCAGCTGCAGCAGCACCAAAGTATAGTGAAGACCGTCAGTATAAGTACAAGCGAGCTATTAGTTACTGCCCCCGCGCTTTGGACTATAGGGGTTCTCTCTTCTTTCTCTTTAATAAAAGTGAGAGTCATCGCATCTACAGATGCGGGACAGCTTGCTGAATGATTGGCATCAACAGTTTTATATTACACCAAGGCAAGGTAATTCGATTTGTGCTGCCAATAAATTTTGACAAATATTACCGAGCGGGAATGTTTTATGGTTAATTACATAAAATAAGATAAAATATTCCTTATCGGGAATATTTATGAGGGTGAGTGCGCCTAGGGGATACGTGGTGTTGATACTATCATCGCGGCTACAAATTCGTAGCCGCGATAACATTTCACAAGTTGGATTTTCTGAAAAACAGCCAGTCTTTAGAGTATAACTACTGCGCATGCGTCAGGGTTGCTAGCCGTAGTTGTGCATTTGTTGTTATCCAAGAACGCAGGATTTGACCTAATCTGCGCTTTTGCTGCAATCCACAGGCATCTTGCTAGACATTTTTTGAATTTAAATGATCGTCCTTATGTTATATTGATGCCAAGATGATGTAATTACATAAGAGAGAAAGACATGACTACGTTGCTTATACTGATCTTGCTATTAATCACTACCTATTTGCTCGCGCGCGGCCATGTAAAAAAAGGTAAAATCATTTCAATCATTACTCTCATTTTATTCATTATGGTTGGAATTGGCGTATTTTCTTCATGCCTGTTAAAAAAATTAGAATCATATTCCCCGCTTAATCACCCAGCTTGGATGAAGCGCAACGCAATCATCGTATTGGGCGCAGGCGCTGTAAAATTGCCAGAGGAAAATAGTGAAAAGCCAACTGTCTTGGCCTATTCAAGAATTTATGAGGCGGCTCGTCTTTATTCTTCCTGTAAAAATACAAATGCTGAATGCAAAATTATTATTAGCGGTGGCGATGCGCAGTCTAATGGTCAATCGGAAGCAGTGGTTTATCAAAATGCATTGAATGGTATTGGTATAAAAAATACGGATATCATTTTAGAATCAAACAGCATGAATACTTATAAAAATGCTGAATATACAAGTGTTATTTTAAGAAAAAATAAATTCGACACTGTGTTGCTTGTTACATCAGGGATACATATGAAGCGAGCTTTATTATATTTCGGTCATTTTGGCGTTAAGCCAATACCAGCAGTTTCAGATTATATTCCACCCAAGATATTTATCATTCCACTGGGATATAATTTTGCGATTACTGATTTTGTTATACATGAATACGCTGGGATTATAAGGTTTTATCTTTACAATTATTTTGGGTTGAATACAAGTTCAGCAGCGCCGGGCGCGCCATAATGATCATGTTCGTCGTAAATTAACCCTATCAAAGTTTAGTGGAGTCTCCTCTGGGCTTCCCTGTTTTTTTCTTCCAATTGCCAAGCTCAATCATTTCAATATGGCCAGCTTTCAAGCAATGCTTAGTATCATAGTCCTGCTTTTTGAAGCTTTGCTTTCGAGATGGATTGCTTCGCTTCGCTCGCAATGACGACTATAATTAAAGCAAAGTTTATGAGGATATCTTACAGCACGCATAATTAATGCAAAGTGTCGCTGTATGATTAATATTTAATGGTGTTTATTCTTAAGTTAGTGCCATTAGGGTTAGGCTTGCGTACTCTTTCAGGATGGTATTGAATACACTTATAATTTTAAGGGCTTTCGTTTTGACTCAGCCTATTTTTAAAAAACTGTTTCATACAGGTTAGGTTAAAAATTAAATTATGCAAAATCAAGAGATTACGATAGAGCAATTGCTAAAACAATTAAACAGACCTCTTCACTTTTTTTTAATAAATGTGCTAATCGAAGCATCTCAATTAGTTCCACCTTCCTGTAGAGACAATGTTGAGCAGTGGCTAGATGATCAACCTCTCTTGAAAATTGTCAACATCTCTGCTCTTGATGAGGTAAAAGAAGAAGATGAAGAGCATGCGTACCCGCTGAGCTCCCGGGTTGTTTCGCACGATGCTTTAGCTTTATTTCATTTTTATCAGGTGGTTCAGCCTTCTTATCAGCCGATGATGTCGACATTGTCACGTTGGTTGTTGCCTGAAAGCAAAGAAGAAAATGCTTTATCTAATCCTATTAAAATAGGCCATTTGAGTATTGAGATTGCAAATCTTTTGTTTTTATTAGTACAGCATGGCCAGCTTTTATTGATTATTCATCATTGGTATCCCTTTCTTCAATCTGTCCTAAACCAAAGCGACTCTATAAAAATGTCTCTTCTTGCAAGGCATTTTAACGTTTCATCTGCCGTGCAAATTGAAAGAAACTATATGCCGTTTATGGCAGATATACTATGGTATCGAAGTATATTTTGGATTTTAATGTATAGCATTGCCTTTGCTTGCTATATTAAAATGATGTGTGCTAAAAATTATTCAATCCGATCTTTAGTAAAATTAGCTGCTATCAATGAAGAGAGAAACTGTTTAAAAAACAAGTTAAAATCAATTTTATTGACGCGATGTGCCAATGTAGCATTGAAAGAGTCAAAAGAAAATTATGTATTCATTTCATGTGTGCTTTTATTTGTTTCAGAAAAAGAAAATAGTATTCAAAGAGACTGGTTAGGTTGGTTTGATGATATTTCTGATTTTGTATTGCATAACACAAAAAATAGGGAGCCTGATTCAGTTGATCATTTAGATCGAATATATAATATAGGTAATATAATTCAAGCTCGCTTCCATTTTTTGATTTCGCATTATCTTGCAAATGGAGTTGTAAAAATAGGATTGATGACGTTTATAATTCAAACTATCCTATTTCCTAAAAATTATATTTTAGATGTTGAAAGAAGTGCTCCTTCTGAGCAGCTCAGCTATGGTCTGCTACCATGGATATACCAACAAAGTAGCTTAATTAATTGGCGATACTATCAATCAAATTACAATTCATCTTGTGCGCCCGCAGATTCTTATTATTTTTCTGATCTATCCTGGATAACACCGCTACTTTATTTCATGGAATTGCAGTTATGGACTTGGTTTTTGATTCCGCTAGTTGCTGGTATTATAGAAATGGGTGTCATAAAAAAAATATCAGACAATTATATTTATCGTAACAAAGAGAATCTTAGGAAAAGTTTAATTGATATCATGGAAATGATGCGAAATCATTATTGTTTAACGTTCAAAGCGCGCGAGGTTGATGATTTAATTAGTCCTGCAGAAAAGGCGAAAAAAATTCATTTAATCGATAATATAGTGGCTTTAATTC
The DNA here is from genome assembly GCA_002404295.1 of Legionellales bacterium UBA4722. Lineage (GTDB taxonomy): Bacteria > Pseudomonadota > Gammaproteobacteria > DSM-16500 > DSM-16500 > UBA4722. The sequence goes on along the minus strand of DHJK01000073.1, from coordinate 3,105 downwards.
ATATGCATTTACAAAAGCCATTTCTCTCGGAATCCGGTATAGGTCAGCGATTTTTTCAGGTGCCTAATCTGTTACAATATACTTTGCATCAGATGGCCTGTATGACATACCAATTTTTAAAGCTGGCTTACTCTATCAGTGCCACTATTGCACTTTTTATGATGATTTTTATCATCGAAAATTTGCCAAAAAATCGCTGTCGACGCATGCATGATATAGCAAACGCATGGAAAATTAACCAACGTGAATCAAAAATAAGTAGTGCGCGTGCAAGTTTTTTTGCGCTGAAGCAAGTAAAAAAAGACGTGAACGCATTGATATCTAAGCCCGCTTTCAGATATAGGTCGCCCGTCTATTAGAATCTTTTATTATTTCTGACATTTCACGCAATATACCGTGCTTCTCTGTCCTTGCTTTACAAGTTTCAGCAGGCCTTTACACTTCACGCAAGGCAAATTTGCACGGCCATATACTTTAAGTTGATTCGAAAAATAACCAGGCTTGCCATCACTATTCAGAAAATCTTTTAATGTAGTGCCCCCACGTTTAATCGCATTTCGTAAAATGTTCTTAATCGATTTTGCCAAATTATTCCATTGCATTAATGATAATAGAAATGCGGGTTTCATCGGATTAATGTCCGCATCAAACAACGCTTCCGCAGCATAAATATTGCCAACACCGGTTACAATTTTATTATCCATAATAAACGTTTTAATGGGCACTTTTCTATTTTGTGCGCGTTCTAGCAAATATTTTCCTGAAAAATTTTTCGTAAGCGGCTCGACACCTAAATGTTTAAGCAAAGCATGATCGCCTGGATCGCCCTCTACCCATAAAAAAGCCCCAAAGCGTCGTGGATCAGTAAAGCGTAATATTTTTTTATTGCCAAAAACGATATCAATATGATCGTGTTTGGCAGCTTTATGATTTTCAGTGAGAACACGCAAATGTCCCGACATGCCAAGATGCAAGATGAGAGTGCCGTTTGTCGTTTTCAATAATAAATATTTAGCTCTGCGAGAAACCTCATTAATTTTTTGATTACGTAAAATATTGTGAATATTGGGCTCAACAGGCCAGCGTAAGCGATATTCTCTTACGACAACACGTGTAATAGTTTGTTGGATGATATGCGGCAAAATACCGCGCAGGGTTGTTTCTACTTCGGGTAATTCAGGCATTGTTTTAAACTGTCATAAAAAATCATTATTCACTTATGAACACTCTTTGCTCAGATTTGAGGAGATCATCATACTAGAGATAATTGACTATAGTATCAATTATTGAAGTCATAAGCTATTTTGATTGATTTTTTAATTAAGCGAGTTCAAAAGTTAAAAAATCTTGTTAATCAGTAAGTTGAAGCTATTAAATGAAAAATAGCGCGTTTAAATAGTCTCAATTGTGCCCTTCTCGCTTGAAAAAGTAATGCAAATGCATTACCATGATAAATGAAATGCTAGGTTTTTGATTTATAGGAGGCCATCCAAATGACCAAAATATTACAAGCAGCATCTACTTTGACAGATCGTTATCAAACTACCATTCCTGAACCGGTACGTGAATTGCTGCATTTAAATAAAAGAGACAAAATTACTTATACTCTAGAAGATAATGGTAAGGTTTTAATTTCCCGTACCAATGAAGATGATCCGTTGCTTGGTGATTTTCTTCATTTTTTATCTAGCGACATCAAGAATAATCCATCTCATATTCAATCTTTTAGTCCCGCTTTAATTAAGCGTGCGCGTAGTTTAACAAGTGGCATTGAAGTTGATTTAGATGCGCCACTCAATGAGAAGGATGAATAGCCATTGATAAAGAAAACAGAATTAATTGCAAATGGATGGTGTTTGTTAGCTCACTCTTTGTTTTTAAATCAATTCGAAGATTTGACAAAAGAAGTTGAAAAAGCGCGCCAAAAAAATACCTCGCATTATAAAGAAAAAAATTGCACAAAGAGACTAGCTGCAATTCAAAAATTAATTTTTGAAAAAATACCACAAGATCCAACTTTGCCAGAATACCGACAGGGCGGGACCCTTGGAGACGAATATAAGCATTGGTTTCGAGCTAAATTTTTCCAACAGTATCGATTATTTTTTAGATATCATCTTGAAAGTAAAATCATTGTTTATGCATGGGTGAATGATGAAGATACCAAACGAGCATGTGGTAGCAAATCGGATGCCTATCATGTTTTTAAAAAAATGCTGAACTCAGGACATCCGCCAACGGATTGGAATGAGCTGTTGAAAGTAACAAAAAACATAAAGGAGAAATAATAGTATCTATTCAGCGATTATCACTGACCTAATCGTGCCCGCGCGCGTGCCCGTGCCCGCGTGCGTCTTTTCTCCGAGTTTTAAATCAATATCAATTCAGGCATCTTGTCCTGAAGATGTTAATTAAAGTGCCTAATGTTTTTGATAATAGCCAAGAAAAAACGCGCGCGGGCACGATTAGGTTAGCGGTAATCGCTGAATAGTTACGATAATTTTTTATATTGATGGTGGTTGTAAGATAGATGATACAATATTGCTGATGGTGTATTTAATGTCAAATAATTTTATTAAAGAAATAGTTTCAGGTGGCCAAACGGGTGTTGATCGTGCTGCATTAGACATTGCTCTTGAATTTAAAATCAAGCATGGTGGATGGTGCCCGTATGGACGAAAAGCGGAGGATGGTATTATTCCAGCGAAGTATCAATTGAAAGAGGCGTCGGAGCCAACATCTGGGGAAAGTGTCGATCTAGATGCAATTTATAAAAAGAGAACTGAGTTAAATGCCAATGATTCAGATGGTACATTGATTATTATAAGTGATTTACCTAAAGGTGGTACTCTATATACTATTGAGATGGCTGAAAAATATAAAAGACCTTATCTAGTCTATAACTTATCAGAAAATTCTAATATTGAAGAAGTCGCAGATTGGATTATAAAAAGTAATATTCATAAACTCAATGTTGCAGGACCTCGGGCGTCGCAAGCGGTTGGTATTTATAATGCTGCTTATGATGGGCTTTCCCGACTTTTAAACTGTCGGCTACTTATTAACGATAATCGACATCCCGCCGTCGTCATTGCGAGCGAAGCG
>DHJK01000089.1:30796-35570 GCA_002404295.1 Legionellales bacterium UBA4722 | reverse complement strand
AAAAACTACGCTTGCCGTGCAGCTTTTGCAAAAAAAAGACCGAGAGTGAATGGTAGATTTGTATGTGATTCCTTTAAGAAACCAAGACTCGCGAAATATGCAAGACGCGGACGTCCCAGCAAATATCCAACACTCGAACAACCCACGTTGGAAAGTATAAACTCAAGCCAAACTCTGCCTATCTCAAGGGAAAACAATCATCAGGAATATGGATTTAGAAATTCGCAAGAGTTGTTGAACCTTTTTACTGAGAATATTAAAAGCACTCCAAAACCATTGCTTCCGAATACCCCCTTTCTCTCTGCTTCATCTTGCTTGGATTTTAGTGCTCATGAATCACTTAATGGTCATTATTTTCATCCAAATGATCAAGCGCATGATAAAGATGGGTTTCGTAATTCACTGGCGTTGTTTAATTGTTTTATTGAGAATATTAATAATAATTCAAATCCAAAACCTTTGTTTCCGACTGACGCTTTTCCTGAAACTTTATCTCACTTGGATTTTGGTCCTGAATTACCCCAGCTTGATTTTTTACAAGATCCTCATTTAAATGAGCAAATGTATGATGAAGATGGGTTTAGTCATTCACACATGATTCCGAGTGCCGCCCTTTCAGCAGCTTCATCTCTCTTGGATTTGGGTGACTGTGAATCACCCAATTTTGATTTTTTACGTGATACTCCTCCAAATGATCAAAAGCATAATAAAAATGCTTGTAATTTGGAGCGTGAACTTTCTTTTGATTCAGTAATAAATATGCCATATGATTTCCAAGAAGATCCAACGAGTTGGGGAGAGAACTTTGGATCGGAAGTGCTAGTCAGTGATTCAACATTTGCTACTAAGTATGCGGGTGCTATTGGACGTTTTGGGGTGTTCCCTGCTCGGCCAGGGTGCAGTAAAGACAAAATAATTGCTGAAGTTAGAAATCCGTTCCAAGAGCTAACCTTTGAACGTTAAGTTGTGATTGTAACACCCATTGACGCATGGGCTCGCGCGGTAATATTGTGTCAACTAACAACGCTGCGCTGCCGAAAAAAGGGGGTTCATTTCACTCAATTGATTTATGCAGATTGATCTTAAAAAAACATCAGAAAAACAACACGTTGTCGATAATAAGTGATAGTGCCACGAGCTATCAATGAGTTAGGCTGCGCACAATTCATTTTATAGTCTATACTTCAAATGCCATTTCTCGAAACGAGGCCAACATGTATGCATATACTTGAGAGAAATTTACTTGCTAGCATCCAAACAAAAGATGCTTTAAAAGTTACATTAGCAATTAATGCTATTTTAGAGCTTGAGACGAAGACAGCAGGTATCAATGTGGTTGATGAAAAAGGAGATACCGCCTTACACTATGCGGTACGCATGGACTTACCTGAAATTGCAAATATGCTCATTACTAAAGGTAAAATACATGTTGATGCTAAAAATAATCAAAACACTTCAGCACTCGATCTTGCAATAGAAAATAAAAATTTACCTGTGGTCAAGTTGCTGCTCTCTCATGATGCGTCTATTCATGACCTAGAAAAGCTCGATCTTTTTTTACAACTACAAGATAAAAAAAATCCGGATGTGGTGTTTTGCCAGGATAAAATGCATGTTATTTTTAGTTATATTTGGATAGGTGGCCCGTCCTCTAAAAAAGAAAGTGCTAACGACAGTGGAACGGGTTTACAGAACACAGTTGTTGTGGGGCAAGATACGCAAGCTGCTATTTTAATGGCAAATAGTACAAACCCCAAGTTCCAACGCATACTTTATTGGTGTCTGGATCAATACGCTCCGTATTACCATTCACTTTTAAGTCAACAAGGAATAGAGGTTTTTTCTATAGAGAAATTTCTTAACCAATGCGTCCAAGACCCATCGATGCGCAATGCTGCTGGAAAAGTCCAAATAGTGATGGAGGAGTTATTAGCGCCTGAAAGAAATACGCGACGCGATAAGACCACTATTAAAAATATGGTTTCATTATTTTTGTTAAAAGTAGATGCAACTGATTATACTGCAGATTCTAATGTCAGGCCAGATGAAGAGGCAGCCTTAAATTTATGTAAGTATAAATCATTTCATGCGCCCCTTTTTGTTTGGGAGAATGGCCAGAAAATAATTGACGTTTGGATGCTATACTCACCGCACAGTGATGCGCATGCAAGCAGAGCCTTTAACTATTTTTATGAGCAATGGAAAAGAGCAGAATCAATTTATGATAGTGAAGGTTATTCAGAGAAGTATCGTTCCGCTATGGGAACATTGATCGTTACTTCTGTGCTGGCCGGAGCGAAAGGCCAAGAATTAACTGTCTGGCCAGCCGAATTTTTATTAGAGGATAGAAGCCTGGTTGGAGTAAAAGAAGTAGGTATTAAAAAATACTATGACAATACGCATAAGTACCTTACTCGTTCTGAATATGAAGAGGAAAATGCTCTACTTAGGCAAGAATTTAATGAGTCTTTGCGAAAAGCAGAAATGGACATCCAGAAGAATGGGCTTTTCAAGACGCAGATTAGAAACATCATTTATGACTATGTGGCTGATGATGATCAGAAATCAATTATTCGTAAAATGCCTAATTTCCCTAAGCCTGGGACAGAGCAAAATGCTATGTTTTTGGCCGCAGCTGTAGGCGATGTGACTAAACTACGAGAATTCATTATCTTGGGAGATGATATTAATCAAGTCATAACTAAGAAAGGACATGAGGGTAAGACACCTTTACATATTGCAATCGAAAATAAGCAAATCAAAACTTTTGAGGTATTGCTAGAAAATGGTGCTCGCGTCGATATAGTACTTAAAGATAAAAAAGGGAAAGATTGCTCAGTGTGTGATTATATACGTCTTAAAATCCCATCAGCAGAAAGACAACCATTTCTTGATCTTTATGAAAAACACCACCCAACAAAAACATTGAAATTAAAAAAAGGCTAGCCGTCTTAGTTGCTAAGATATGAGCGGTAGAAGTATATCTTAAGCCGTCAGCCTTAAAAAATCAATTAGACGCAGTGCTCGTTGTGCTCTTAGCGCTATGATCCATTGTTACCACTGTCCGCTCTTTATCAAGCATCACCATTGTCTTAAGCGTTTTCAAAGCTTGATACAGCTGAAAGTCAGATTGTGCTAACGTAATCGTATCGCTTTTATCATCAGCGATAGCTAAAGCAGAATCTTTGCCTGCAAGATGCCCTTTCAATTCAAACTCTCTGATCGGTGCCATCCCTAGTGTATCTGTTTTTTCATTCTCTATTTTCATATCTTCAACCATGAGATCTGGCACGATACCTTTATTTTGAATGATACGACCGGAAGGCGTGTGATAAAGTGCCGTCGTTAATTTGATCGCATGTTTATCGTCTAGCGGCAATACCGTTTGCACAGAACCTTTACCAAAACTATTGATCCCAACGACAATCGCACGGTGATAATCTTGCAAAGCACCGGCAACAATTTCTGAAGCGGAAGCAGATCCCGCATTCACTAACACTACCATCGGTGCACCATCTAAAATATCACCTATATGACTTGCCTTAGCACTGTATTTTGCACTAGGAAACCGCCCCTCAGTATACACAATGAGATTGTTATACTGACTGGTTTTTCTGTCATCTAAAAACACATTAGCCACTTGCACAGCGGAGTCTAATAAACCACCCGGATTATTTCGTAAATCAAGTACCAAACCTTGCAGTTGACCACCTGCTTGTTTCTTCAATTTATCAATCGCAGAAGTCATCAATTGCGCGGTAGGTTCTTGAAATTCACTGATACGCACATAACCAAATCCATTGCCTAGCATATTACTTTTGATGCTGGATACATGAATGGTTTCACGCATTAATTTATAAACCAAAGGTGTTTTGAGATTTTTACGAATAACAGTTAACGTCACAAGCGTGCCTTTTGCGCCGCGCATGCTATCGACTGCTTCGTTCAATGTCAGTTCATTAACCAGCTTACCATTGATGGCAACAATATAATCGCCAGGTTTAATGCCTGCTTTCGCTGCAGGAGTCCCGTCAATAGGGCTGATGACTTTAAGCACGCCATACTCACCCGTCACTTCCACACCTAAACCACCAAAAGCACCTGTCGTTGCCATCAGCAACGTTTTATAAGAACCTTCATCGAGGTATTCAGAATGTGGATCTAGTCCACTCAGCATGCCGCGTATCGCATCTTCCAAGAGTTTTTTATCACTGGTTTGTTGAACATAGAAATCTTTAATTTGCGCAATGGCATTGGTGAAGCGATCGATATCGTCTTTTTGTAACGATTCCGATTTAACTTGTGTTGCGCTAAGAGCTGCATTAGGGTCTTCTTCTTTGAAGGCAAAAGAAGGCGACGCTATCGATGCACTTAAAAGCAAAATCCCTGCTAACTTAAAAAGTGATGCTGGGGTGGGGTGCTTCATAGTAAGGCTCCTAGGTTGTAGAGTGTGGATCTCTATTAAGTATAGTCCATTTTCCGTTAAACGGTTGATAGATGGTATTGGGGCATTCCATTACGAAATTTGCTACAAAAAGGTTGAAATCGAAGAAAGATTTTACAAAAAAAGTCAGTTTTTCATAGGTATCTTCTTCATTGTTTTAAGTATTTTAGCTGGTTTTTTAAATATAGCATTAATAGTACATATCTTAGAATATTGGCGGGAAGGAATGGAAGCTGCGCGCAGTCGCCACTTTGTATTTTAATGACGACGTTAACGCTCACGCGCTGAGCTATCCCCACAAATTTTCACTAATAAACAACGTCATTGCGA
>DHJK01000089.1:30407-30686 GCA_002404295.1 Legionellales bacterium UBA4722 | reverse complement strand
CAATGACGACTTTAGTTTTAGCATAAATTGTGGGGATAGCTCAGCACGTTCGTGACTTTATAAAAAAGCCAGCAGACATTCTCCTGTCATCTCGACCGGTTTTGGAATAGCTAACAAATAAAGCAGGGTAGGCGCCACATCCGACAAGAAGCCAAGTGGTTTGGCGATCACTGCTTCGCGGCCGACATATAGCAAGGGTACAAGTTGTTGTGTATGCGCCGTATGCGCTTGCTGTGTCTGTTCATCAAACATGATTTCAGCGTTGCCATGATCCGCTGT
>DHJK01000089.1:11625-30348 GCA_002404295.1 Legionellales bacterium UBA4722 | reverse complement strand
TATCTGCATTAGCAAAATTACAAATAATTAAATCATAAGAATCTTTTTTTATTTCTTCAATTAAACGATCCGTCATTTCTGGTGCATGCATTTCTGGTTTTAAATCATAGGTGGCCACTTTAGGTGAAGGAATAAGAATTCTATCCTCGCCAGGGTAGGGTGTTTCTATGCCGCCATTAAAGAAAAAAGTTACATGTGCGTATTTTTCTGTTTCAGCAATACGTAATTGACGTAAACCTAATTGGCTAACATGTTCGCCTAAAAGATGAGTGAATGATTGAGGTGGAAAAGCAACAGGTAATTTGAATGTTTCATCGTATTCTGTGAGTGTTACCATATTCACTCGAGGTTTTTTTACTCGAACAAAACCAGTAAAATCCGTATCGATCAAAGCGTGCGTTAATTGTCGGGCACGGTCAGAACGGAAATTCATAAAAATCACTGTATCATCATCCTGAAGTGTGATCGGTATATCTGCTATATTTTGGATGCGAGTTGCTTTGACGAATTCATCATTTTCATCTCGTGCATAAGCAAGCTGCAATGCGCTGATGACGTCTGGGGCTTGATATGCGGCTTTACCGAGTGTTAATAAATCATAAGCTTCCTGTGTACGCTCCCAGCGTTTATCTCGATCCATTGCATAGTACCGACCCATAATCGAAATAATCTTCCCGCAATTTAATTCATGACAATATTCATCTAGCGCTTTTAATGATGCTCGCGCACTACGAGGCGGTGTATCTCTGCCATCTAGAAATGCGTGAATATAAACTTGAGTAGCTTGATGTTCATGTGCCAATTTTATCATGGCTTGAATATGTTGTTCATGGCTATGTACACCGCCGGGCGAGAGCAATCCTATAATATGAATTGCTTTTTGCGCTTTTACCGCGCGGTTAACTGCTTGTGTTAGTATTGTATTAGTAAAAAAAGTTCCATCTGCAATCGCCATTTCAATGCGGGTTAAATCTTGGTGTATGGTGCGACCAGCGCCCATGGTGAGGTGCCCCACTTCTGAATTGCCCATCTGCCCTTTTGGTAAGCCAACAGAGTGACCCGATGCATCCAAAAATCCATGTGGATATTTTTGCCACAATGCATCCCAGTTTGGCGTTTTTGCCAGTGCGATGGCATTGGATTGTGTTTCTTCGCGATGCCCCCAGCCGTCTAGAATGATGAGAGCGATAGGGTGTGGTTGTTTTGTCATGATTTAGTATCCTGGTATGTTACTTTGCGGCTATTATTCAGTAAAAAATCTACCGGATCGAGTAAAATCACTAACAAAGAACAAGAATCATCATAATTGTTGCTTCCGTGATTCTTCTATAGCTGCTTAGAACACCTCTCCCCTTGTGGGAGAGGTCGGCGCGTAGCGACGGGTGAGGGGTGCTTTTAGCGGCATTGCGTTTGTGTTAAAAAGCTGCTTTTTTATAAATAACTTAGGTAAATTAAGAAACGCTTTAGTCTTGTTTTGAAAAAGCAATTTGATTTTCACGCAGTGCCGCTAAAAGCACCCNNGCGGCTCGCTGCACCGCGCGGCCTTGCGGCCGCGCTGGCTGCGGCCGCTTCCTCAGGCAAAAACCCCCCCCCCCCCCCCCCCTCTTCGGGTCCCCCCTCCCCCACAAGGGGAGAGGTGTCCTAAGCAGCTAGGGAGATGGAGAATCACAGGAGCAAGAGATACGAGATTCTTCAATTAAACTCAGTAAATCTAATTGGCATATTGCGCCGCTAAAAGTTAAACTAGTGTATCGTTTTATTGGATCAGGCTATGCGCGTTGTAAAAAAATTAAGAAGAGGGCTGAGCTGGCTTTTGTTGTTGAGCGCAAGCTGTAGTGCGTTTGCTGTGACTACGGCATCATCTGCGTCGAATTCTTCCAAGGCTAAGACAGTAGAGCTTGAGCAAGCTGATGCAGTGAATCCAACAAAGACCGCTAGTACAGCCGCTACAACTATTGCAGACAGTACAACCAATGCAGCAGATGCAACCAATGCAACCAATGCAACCAATACAACCAATACAACCAATACAACCAATACAGCAGATACTGTTAATACAGTGGAGCTTGATGAAGCCAATGCAACCACTGCTGATCCTTATGAGCGTTTCAACCGCATTATGTTCCAGTTCAATGAAGTCGCTGACAGATTAGTGATCAAACCTGTGGCCACTTTATATATCAAGATTATCCCCAAACCGCTAAGCAAAGGATTGAGTAATTTTTATAACAACATTGATACCATTCCAACGGTTGCCAATGACTTCTTGCAAGCTAATTTTTACCAAGGTACCAGCGATGCATGGCGTTTAACTCTCAATAGCACGGTTGGAATTTTAGGATTTTTTGATGTTGCATCGAGTATGGGCTTGGAGCCTAATAAAGAAGACTTTGGTTTAACATTAGCGCAGTGGGGTTATAGAAATTCCAACTATCTCGTGTTGCCATTCCTAGGGCCTGGCACTGTGCGCGATCAAATAGGATGGCCGATTAACTATTACTTCTTGACTATCTATCCTTATATTTACCCTGTTGCTGAGCGCAATGAATTATATTTAACAGGCCTTGTGGTAAAACGTGCAGAATTATTGCGTTATCAAAACGTCCTTGCAGAAGCCTCATTGGATGATTATACCTTCATTCGGAATGCCTATATGCAGCGCCGTGCTTACCAGTTAGAACGTAATGCGGAGCTCAGCAATCCTTATGCTGAAAAAAATAAGCAATCAGAGCAGGGCTCGATATCTCACGACGATCAAGATTCAATATCCACGGCGGAGCAAAGCTCACCCTCTACGGATTTGGAAAAAAATAAGAAAGTAGAGCAGAGCCCCACGGCTTCGGCTGATCAAAATTCAACACCCCGCACGGAGCAACACTCATCACCTCCGGCTGAAAAGGTAAGTGTGTGATACAAGTCGCCTTATACCAACCGGAGATTCCACCCAATACAGGAAATATTATTCGCCTTTGTGCCAATACAGGGATTGTATTGCATTTAATACATCCGTTGGGCTTTGCGCCAGACGATAAACAGCTTAAACGAGCTGGCTTAGATTATCATGAGTGGGCGAAAGTGATACATCATCATGACTATGCTGCATTTTTTAACGCGGTTGCCCCTACCCGTTTATTTGCTTGCTCTACACACGGTACGCATTGTTATACTGAGCCTCGCTATCAAGCGGGTGATGTATTTCTTTTTGGGCCTGAAACACGAGGTTTACCCAACGATATCTTAGAGAGTATGGCGAGTGAGCAAATTATGCGTATTCCTATGTTAGCAAGCTCGCGTAGTCTTAACCTTTCGAATGCGGTTGCTATAATGGCCTATGAAGCGCTACGGCAGATTGGGTTTGATGTGCTAAACTTAGGCTAAGTGACTGAGAAAAAATTTATGTTAATGACAACGATAACTGCTGTGATTCAAGGCATGCATGAAATTGCAAAGCAAGCTTCTATTCTGGCCACTGGGCTGCAAAATGCGGCGCCCCCAGGGGCTTCGCTGCAATCAGTGCAGTATCTTGTAGAAATTGCAGCGCACTTAGAAAAAACATGTCATGAAATGGATGAGCTGTCACAGAGTGGCTCTAAAGAATTAGAAGAAAAATTGCTGCAGCAAGTGCGAACCACTGTGCTGCAAGATGAAGAGCTTAGAAAAACACATCAAATTGCTGATAAATTTCGTTTTGTTCGGGAGCGCTTGCAAGCAATTCATGAACAGTTAGAAAAAGAAATACAAGCGACTACAAAACACATTGAGCAGCAGGCTAAAAAAAGCGAGCTGCAAGAAGATGAAATGCGAGTTTATGTTTATCTTTATAATGCGAATGGCGTAGTCTTGTCGGCTTGGCAGAATTTGTTAACGCCGAAAGTGTTTTACGAGTACAGCGTCAACAGACCTATTTACACAGAAGAATCCCATATTCAAATGTTGCTGCGATCAAAGACTAATAAAACTCAGCATGCTTATTTAACGGTGGCGGTTAAAACAGCTCACGTTATTAAATCTGAAACGGGTCCAAAAGATAGCTTGGGAAATTCATTAGTTAAAATCAAGGAAGGTTCTTTATCCTTTGAGAAATTTTTGAGATTTACTTTTAATGAGCAAGACTATGTTTTGAGTGTTAAGGGTGAGTTGGTTAAAAAAGACAAATAGTTTACGCGTAACGCCTCATGTAATGGCTCGCCCCGCCGTGGTCATTGCGAGCGCGAGCGAAGCAACCTAGTCTTTCAACGTTGCTTTTGAGTCTAAATGGTTCTAATCAGCTCTGAAAAGACTAGGTTGCTTCGCTCACGCTCGCAATGACGGCAGTGGGGTGAGGTTACTAATTGGTGAGCGTTGTTACCGATTTCGGCGAGTGGGGTCAGTCATTTTTTTATCGCCTTCAGTGACCAACTCTTTTTGATTTTTCTTGGCGTCAGTTGATACTAGCCCTTGCCTAAGCATTTTTACAATAGGCGCTGAATCGTTACCTAGCCATGTAAAGAATTTCCCTAATTCTGCGCTCTGCATCTCACTTCTTCCAGTTTCTATGCCATGGAAAAGATTATTAAAATTCGTCGTTGTTTTTAGTACTTCTTCTTTTTCAATCGTTTTAACTGTTTCGACTTGTTGCTTCTTTTTGGTTTCCAGTGTTGTTTGGTGATGTTCAGTTACACCTTGAACGTGTCTAATTTTTTGATCTTGCTGGCGTTCAATAATCTGCTGGATCGAGATTTTTTTATCTGATGTATTAAGTTGTTTTTTGGGGTCAATGTAAAAGTCACGATGTTTTTTTTCAGACGCTTCCTTTAGATTAACACGCTCTATTTTTTCGTCTTTAATATCTTCTTTTTTAGCAGCTTCTTTTTTATACAGCTCCTTCAGGGTATGAATTTTCTGTTCGCGCTTTGCGTCTGCATATATTTTTTCTTTTCCACGAATGCCTATGCCAGAAGGTGATGTGCTGCGTTCTTCATCGCTTGATGTAGGGACGGGCTTGCCTGTCTTGCCTTGGCTGCGACACTTTGCACAGATTTTGCCATAGCTCGTACCTTGGCTGTCTAATTGCAGAAAAGCAGATAATGGTTTTTCTATGCCGCAAGCAATGCAGGTGCGAGTAAGTTGGCTAGTTATATTTTCCATCATAATTAGTATCCGCTGAGTGAGCCGCTAAGTTTGTGTAGCATAATAGTACATGATCAAAATCTTGCGCAAAAGCAATAGGAATAGCTGATTAATCATTTTTCATGTGCTGCATCTTAAAGAAAATAGTTCATGCGTGCAAATGACTATAGATAGTATATTTTGTGAGACATTGCCGTTAGCGGCGGGAAGCCTCATGAAGCTCTTGCTGTCCCTAAAATATTAGCGTATTCTCAACGCGTTGATTATATTGCCTTTGGTCAGCTTTGGCCGATGCAATTACTATTTTTTATATGTTAAAGTACTATCAAATGGAGAATAAAAATATGACAAAAGGGCCGTCATTACAAGATCCTTTTTTGAATACACTTCGCAAGGAAAAGATACCTGTTTCGATCTATTTAGTGAATGGAATAAAGCTGCAAGGATTAGTTGAATCATTTGATCAATTTGTTGTCTTGTTAAAAAATACAGTGAGTCAAATGGTGTATAAACATGCTATTTCAACTGTAGTTCCTTCTCGTAATGTGCCTTCACCTTTAGATTATAGCAACCATACTAATGGTAGTCAGGCTGGAGCTCCGACGACAGCGCCTAGCAAAGAAAAAGAATAAAAGTAGTTGGTTGGGTTAGTGTCTTTAGTCGTGCCCGTGCCACCAACCTTCGTCATTGCGAGCGCGAGCGAAGCAACCTAGTCTTTCAATGCTGCTTTTGAGCCTATATCTATACATTGCTAATCAGCTCTGGAAAGACTAGGTTGCTTCGCTCGCGCTCGCAATGACGGTGTTGATGGCCGGGCACGATTAGTGCAGTGAAACTCGCTGAATATCTGCGTTTTCGATTGCGTATAGCAGCATTGCCCTCTAGAATTGACGTTTTGAGAAATTCACAAGGGGAGCGTACCTATGCCGTGGAATGAGCCCGGTGGAAGTGGCAAAAACAATGACCCATGGAATGGGAAAAATGAACAAAAGCCACCTGATCTTGATAAACTCTTACGAGACTTAGTTAAAAAATTACGGTCTGTTTTTACCCATAAATCCGGCAATATTGCTTGGCAACCCTCAATGAATCAAGAGATGGGATTTGTGGGCGGAATTGCAATTGTTGTAGTGTTTCTTGCTTGGGCTGTGTCTGGGTTGTTTATCGTCAATCCGGCAGAGGAAGCTGTGATTCTACGTTTTGGACACTATTCTGAGACTATGCAACCAGGACTGCATTGGTTTGCTCGTTTTATCGATACAAAATATCTACTGGATGTGCAGAAAATTTATTCGTTTTCTCTGCAGGGTGATTTTATTACTAAATCGTCCGATCAAGGTGATTTACCCAATTCGCTGGATGCCGTTGCTGCTAAAAAGGCCGCAGATTTATCTGATCAATCTAAAAATCTCGTGAATGTAGAATTGAATGTGCAATATCGTATCAGCGATCCGCGTGCTTATTTATTTAATGTGGTTGATCCAGATACCACGATTAAAGCAGTAGCATCGGGTGCATTATCCGATATGGTTGGCCAAATGAAATTGGATGAAGTCTTAACGACTGGCCGCGAAACATTGAGCTCGGGTATTTTAGAACGCGTCAGAAAAGTGCTGGGTTCCTATAATGCGGGTTTGGAAGTGATCACAGTGACACTGCGAAAAGTGCAAGCGCCAGATCAAGTGCGCGCTGCATTTAGTGATGTGAATCGCGCAGATCAAGATAAGGCAACCTACGTACAGCAAGCACAAGCGTATGCGAGTAAGGTCGTGCCTATTGCGCAAGGTGAAGCAGCGCGTATTCTTGCGGATGCTAATGGCTACCAGCAACAAGTCGTGTTGCAAGCGCAAGCAGTCATTGCAAAATATCAGGCGATAGCTAAAGTCTATGTCAGTGCGCCTGAGATTACACGTGAACGTATGTATCTCGAAACAATGCAAACCGTATTGAAAAATACGAGCAAAGTCTTGATTGATTCGAATGTCGGTAATAATGTCATTTATTTGCCGCTGGATAAATTAACCAATAAAGATGTTGTGAAAGTGAGTGCAAATCCAGAAGTGGACTCATCATCAACAGTGAATGGCCATAACGCTGTAGTTAACACTACAAATCAAGCAACAGGTCCGGAGGTCAAAAATGACGCCAATTAAAAAAAATCTGGTCGCGGCTGTTATTGCATTTTTATTGATTGTTCTGTTCTTCAGTGTTTACACAGTGAATGAAGGCAGAAGTGCGTTTATTCTACGTTTGGGTCAAATTGTTAAGGACAGTAAAACGGGGGAGCCTGCAACACAAGGACCCGGATTGCATTTTAAAATTCCTTTCATTGATCGTGTGCGTTATTTTGATATGCGCATGCAGGAACTTGCAACATCTGCTGCACGTCCTCTGACTGTGGTGACTAAAGAGCAAACTTATCTGCAGATTGAATATTTTGCCAAATGGCGTATCACTGATCTGAGTCGGTTTTATACCAGCACAGGCGGTAGTGTGCGATGGGCTGAAACGTTATTAGAGCAGCGTATCAATGATATTGTACGCGCTGAATACGGTAAACGTACCAGCATTCAAGCGATCTCAACAGATCGTGCGGGTATGATGGCGGTGATTAGAGAGCAAGCGAATAAGATTGGTAAAGATCAAGGCGTGAGCGTGATTGATGTGCGCATTCAGCAAATTACCTTACCTAAAGATGTCATGGATTCTGTTTTCAAGCGCATGGCCACTGAGCGTAAGCAATTTGCTGAAGCAAAACGTGCAGGCGGTATGGAAAAATCAGAAGAAATTAGAGCACTGGCCGATCAGCAAGTCACCGTTATTAAAGCGACAGCATTGATGCAAGGTGCTTCTATTCGCGCTAAAGGCGATGAAGAAGCGGCGGGCATTTATGCAAAAACATACGGGGGTGATCCTGCCTTTTATGCTTTTTATCGCAGTTTAGAAGCATATGAAGAAAGCTTTAAGGATAAGAATGATATCCTCGTGTTAAAACCGGAAGGACGCTTTTTTAGTTATTTTCATGGTGACTCAAATAGTATTATAGCCAAGAAAAAATAATCTTAAAAACTATCCTGCGTTAAGGCGCGGGATTCGTTATCAATTAATGACGGGAAAAAATAATGGGCAAGCATATTGTTATTCTAGGTAGCCAATGGGGCGATGAAGGCAAAGGTAAGATTGTAGATATGCTGATGGCAAAGGCCTCAGTGGTAGTCCGTTTTCACGGTGGCCATAATGCTGGGCATACGTTAGTTATTGATGGACAAAAAACTATTTTACGATTGATTCCCTCCGGTATTTTGCATCCACATGTGCATTGTTTGATTGGGAATGGTGTTGTTGTATCACCGACTGCATTATTACAAGAAATGGGTGAATTAGAGCGTCGCGGCATTAATGTGACAGAACGTTTACGTATCAGTGAATCTGCGACGTTGGTTATGCCGTATCATGTGGCGCTGGATCAAGCGCGCGAAAAAGCAAAAGGCAAAAGCGCGATTGGCACAACCGGTCGTGGTATTGGTCCTGCTTATGAAGATAAAGTTGCAAGACGTGCTTTACGTTTTGGTGATTTGTTTGATGCAGAAAAATTTAGCGCTAAGTTAGCCGATGTGTTGGAATACCATAATTTTATTTTGCAACATTATCATAAACAGGATCCTATTGATTTTAATGAATTGCGTGACAGCATGTTAGCACTTGCGCCGCAGTTAGAACCCATGAAAGCGGATGTGCCTGGATTGTTGGCTGAATATCGTGCGCAGGGTAAACATATTATTTTTGAAGGCGCGCAAGGCACATTGCTGGATATTGATCATGGTACGTATCCGTATGTCACTTCATCTAATACAGTCGCGGGTGCTGCGAGTGTTGGCAGTGGTTTTGGACCTTTGTATTTAGATTATGTTTTAGGTGTTATTAAAGCGTATACCACGCGAGTAGGAAGTGGACCTTTCCCCACAGAATTGCATGATGAAGTGGGTAAGCACTTAGCAGAGCGCGGTAAAGAATTTGGTTCTGTTACAGGAAGACCGAGACGCTGTGGTTGGTTGGACATCGTGATATTGCGTCGCTCTATTCAGCTAAGTAGTTTTTCTGGGTTATGTGTGATGAAAATGGATGTGTTAGATGGTATGGACACCGTGCGTATTTGTACCGCGTATAATTTGCATGGCCGTAAGATTACGACATTGCCCACAGATGCTGCTGAGCTTTCGCTGTGCGAACCGATTTATGAAGATATGCCAGGCTGGAAAGAGCCGACTGTAGGCGTTAAGACGTTTGCTGGATTGCCTAAAAATGCGAAAAATTATTTAATGCGTATACAAGAGTTGGCAGGGATTCCGGTTGATATTGTGTCTACTGGGCCGGATCGTAATGAGACGATTGTGTTGCGGGATTTGTTTGCGGAAGAAGTAACAGCGTAGCTAACTATTCAGCGTCCCGATGTGTCATTCTCGCGAAGACACATTAATGTCCGGTTAATCGGTTTTATAAATGCAGCTTAGGACACCTCTCCCCTTGTGGGAGAGGTGTCCTAAGCTGCATTTATAAAACCGATGAACCTAAAACAGCTGAAATCGCAATTTTTTAACATTCTTAAAGAGTTTAGCGTTTTCCCCTCACCCGCAATTACGATCAGTTTTCTTGTGGGGAGCTTAGGGCGGGAGAAGTATATCTTAAGCAGCGCTTGGTGCTTTTATGGAATGAGCTGAAAAAAATGTGCCGGGGAGAGGACTCGAACCTCCACAGGGTTTCCCCCACAAGTACCTGAAACTTGCGTGTCTACCAGTTTCACCACCTCGGCGTGTCATGCACTGTAATCAGAAATGGGTTTTTTGTCAAAATTATTCTGTATTTTTGAGTAGAAGAAAGGGTATGCTTACTAAACAGGCAGATTTTCTTCACCGCTCTCCGCGTTTATGCATTTCCCGAGGTATCCTTACGAATGTTTTAGAGCTCACCCAGTATGCCAGAATGACTTTTTAGGTGCTTTATATGAAACCAAGTTCACCAAATCATGATCTAAGCACGCTCTCTTGCCAGCACCTATCCGGCGTGGGTCAACGCATCGCAGAACGTCTGGCACGTGTAGGCGTTTATTGCGTGCAAGATCTATTATTTCATCTTCCCTCCCGTTATCAAGACCGCACACGTCTTTATCCAATCGCAACTATTACCCCCGGCGATCACGTAGTCATCGAAGGTGATATCATCACTGTCTCAACACCCAAAGCAGGACGCACCAAATTATTATGCCGCTTAGAAGACGCGACAGGACGTATTCACCTCCGATTTTTTTATTTAAGCACACAACAAATGAAATCACTCAAGGTCGGTACCAAGCTACGTTGTTATGGAGAAGTCCGTTTAGGCATGTACGGCATGGAAATGATTCACCCCGAATATTCATTAGTCACACAAGAGGTGATTATCCCTGTAGATGAAAATCTCACACCCATCTATCCCACTACAGAAGGATTGAGTCAACGCACTTGGCGTAAGTTAATAGCACAAGCACTACAATTAATGACTTCCGGCAGTTTATTGCAAGATATTCTACCCACGGCAGTTTTACAAAAACTCTCATTCCCCACGCTGACAGAAGCATTACACTTCGTTCACTCTCCACCGTCAGATGCACCGCTTGAACTCTTAATCGAAAAAAAACACGGCTCTCAAAAAAGATTAGTCTTTGAAGAGCTCTTAGCGCATCGCTTAAGTTTGCTAAATTTAAAAAATCTATTTCAAGTACAACAAGCTATTCCCTTACCAAAAACATCCACATTAACCACGCAATTTTTACAACTATTATCGTTCCAGCTCACATCAGCACAACAAAAAGTAAATGAAGAAATCGATAACGATTTATGTCGTGCGCACCCCATGTTGCGATTAGTCCAAGGTGATGTAGGATCTGGAAAAACAGTCGTTGCAGCTTTAGCCGTATTACAAGCCGTTGGACAAGGTTGTCAATCAGCCGTGTTAGCACCCACTGAATTATTAGTAGATCAACATTGCAACACTTTTAAAAAATGGTTTGAACCTTTGGGTATTAAGGTTGTTATGCTCTCCGGTCAAGTCAAAACAGCATTACGGCGTGAAGTGCTCAACGATATAGCCACAGGCCAGGCACAAGTCGTGATAGGCACGCAGGCTATTTTCCAAAAAGGAATAGCATTTTCTAAACTAGCATTGATTATAGTCGATGAACAACACCGTTTTGGCGTACAACAACGTGCATTACTACGTGAAAAAGGCGTGCATGAAAATCATTATCCACATCAATTAATTATGACAGCAACACCTATACCTAGAACTCTCGCAATGAGTGTCTATGCAGATTTAGATTGCTCTATTATCGATGAACTCCCTCCAGGTCGCACACCTGTGGTGACCCGTGTGATTTCCAATGATCGTCGTGATGAAGTGTTAGCGCGGATAAAAGACGCCTGCAAATCAGGCCGACAAGCCTATTGGGTTTGCACATTGATTGAAGAGTCAGACGTGCTGCAATGCCAAGCCGCCGAAGAAACTGCGGCGACTTTACATGCGGCCTTACCTGAATTAAAGGTCGCTTTAATACATGGCAGAATGAAATCCTCCGAGAAAGAACAAATCATGCATGCATTTAAAAACGGCGAAATTCATTTATTAGTAGCAACCACGGTGATCGAAGTCGGTGTTGATGTACCCAAAGCAAGTTTAATGGTCATTGAAAATGCCGAACGTTTAGGGTTAGCGCAATTACATCAATTACGTGGTCGGGTAGGGCGAGGCGCTATAGAAAGTCATTGCCTGTTACTCTATCAAGCACCGATCGCTAAATTTGCCAAAGAGCGTTTAGCGGTAATGCGTGAAACAACCGATGGATTCAAAATCGCACAACGTGATTTAGAACTACGTGGCCCTGGCGAAGTCTTAGGCACAAAACAAACGGGTGATATTGCATTGCGTATTGCAGATTTAGTGCGCGATAGTGATTTATTTCCCGCAGTGCAGCAAGTGGCGAATACTTTTTTGCAAAATTATCAAGAACTGGTCACGCCTTTAATTAAACGTTGGTTGCGTGATAGTGAACGTTTTGGGCAAGTGTAATTTCCAACCAATTCACTGGAAAAAGTTGAACTAAACTGTCAGTCTGATTAGAATTGCTGCTTTATTTAATTTACAAAAACAATAAGCTTACAAAAGGATATTCTATGTGGTGTCGTCAATTTTCAAAGAAAGCGTTCGATGCATTTAATCAATCTATAAGAGATCCTCTCGTTGCATCTTGTGCTAGTTTCAAGAAGATGAAGGTAATAATATCTGGTGAAGTTAGTAAAATTGATGGCCATACTCCGGGTTTTCTTCGTTTGCTGCGTGAAGCGCCCACGCCCGCTGAATTTCTGCGTTTGATAAATGGCAATGAAAGTAAGATAATTTTAGGAAAGTCGCCTGATAGTGATTTGCATCGCATTTTATCTGAAAAAAAATCACTGCCACCTCGCGCAAACTTACTTGCTTTAGAAGATGTAGTCGAAAATTTAGAGAACGCTAATTCAAATGTAAAGTCACCAGCAAAGCTAACACGTTAATATTCGTACTGATATGAAGTTATATACCAATCATGCTTCAAGATGCGAAGTTGTCATCCTTCAGTATATTCAGGATGACAAATTGCATTTTGAGGTGTAATGGGTATATTAAATAGCCGCTTCTTTTGCCCCTGTAGCAGTCATCACATTCCCCGTTTGTCGCAATAAAGCTTGCTTATGATGAGATCTGTTTCATACTTGATAAACACCACCCAAAATAGCAGCTTGAGAAGCGCCCGTTACGGCTGTCATGTTTCCTGTTTGTTTGGTAAGTGTTTGTTTTGCAAGCCACGCAAATGCCATTGCTTCTATCCAATGGGGATCTATACCCTTTTCTCGTGTTGTGGATACAGCTAGAGGTGCTGCATGTTCTTTTATCTGATTAATCAATATATTATTATGTGCCCCCCCCCCGCAAACAATAATCTCACCTTGTAAAAAATACGGTTTAATCGCAGCGATGATGCTTTGTGCGGTTAGCGCAGCTAAAGTTGCTTGTACATCCACAGCAGAGAAAGCGGGTGTCAAATAACGTTCTAGCCATTGAAGATTAAAATAATCACGCCCCGTGCTTTTAGGTGGCGCTAAATGAAAAAAAGGATCAGCGAGTAATGTGTTAAGTAACTCATGATTAATGTTGCCTTGGCTTGCCCAGGCGCCCTGTTTGTCATAAGGTTGTTGTAAATGCCGCTCAATCCAGGCATCCATCAAAGCATTTCCAGGCCCTGTGTCAAAACCTAATATTGTTTTTTGATCGCCTAATAAAAGTGTCACATTAGCAATACCGCCAATATTGACAATGGCTCGATGTTGTCCTAATTGCGCAAACATCGTTTGGTGAAAAGCAGGCACTAAAGGCGCACCCTGTCCGCCATATGCCATATCTCGACGACGAAAATCAGCAATCGTTGTAATCCCTGTTTTCGCAGCAATGATATTAGGATCACCCACTTGCAATGTATATCGACAAGCAGGATCATGACGAAGCGTTTGACCATGACAGCCAATGGCTCGAATATTTTTAGAGGAAATTTGACTTTCTTGTAATAATTGATTCGCAGCTCCCGCAAATGCGTGACCAAGAGCAATATCGAGATTCCCCATTCGTTTGATTTCATCAATGCCCGGTTGGTAGAGCTCAAGAATGCATTGTCTAAGATCGTGAGAAAAAGGCTTGTAATAGCCATGCAGTAGTTTTGGCTGATCTCCGCTAAAATCCACCAGCGCCGCATCAATCCCATCCGCGCTCGTGCCGGACATAAGGCCTATATAAAGTTCGCTCATCTCTGTTTCCTTTAAAACCAATTATACGGTGCCATTATTCTATACTTTTCCAGAAGATAAAACACGGAACCGACGGGCTCTTTGGATTGATTTTTGCACACAATCTGGTAAGATGAGCTATATTATAAACAACGAGTGCGTGTTCATATGATAACATTGTCTAACTTAATTTTAGAATAAATAAGAGGATACCATGCCCACCCATACCGAGCTGCAAGATGAGTTAGACGACTTTTTGCCACCTAAACATCCTGATTCCATGATAGTTGTTTATTCTTCGCAAAAAAAAGAGAATTTATATGCTTCTAAAGCTAAGCACTTTCTATTTAGCAATGATGAAAATTGGAACGAAGCGTTGTCCACGGTGCCAGAAATAAAAAGTGATAAGCGTGCCTCTTGCTTGCTGGTGGGGGAGTCTAATTGGCTCTCCTTGCTGCCGGATTTGGAAAAGAGAGGCATAAAAGCATTGTTTTTTAGTGATATTGATCCCATGATTCGTCATCATGTTGCATTAATGAAGGAAGCAATGGAGCAATCTAAAGACCGTAAAGAATTTTTTGAAAATTATCAGCGGGCACTCGCTGATAGTTCAATGACACCGGAGAATGACAATACGTTTGCGTTTGTTCGAAATGAAAAGCTTACCGAATTTTTTCTCTTCTCTGAGGAAAGGTATCAAGCATGTAAAGAGAGCTTGTCTAGAATGGAAGTTTATTATGTGGGCTTGGATTTAGCGAATCAACAAGAGTGCGGCACTTTAGGAAGAATTTTGACTTCATTTAATTATTCATTAAACTTAATTAATATCTCTAACATTGCGGACTATGTTCCTCGCTTTGTTATGAATCAAAATTTACAAGTATTAACTGGCAATTCAATCGACAATGTATGGATAGGGTATTCTGAGAATAAAAACAAGTTGATATTGAATATGATGCCTATGAAAGAATATAGAAGCTTGTCGCCTGCTGAAGAAGCGACACTTGCACCTAATAAAACACATGATGTTGCGAACATCGTAAAATATTTGCAAGAAATAAGAGATGAAATGAAACAAAATCTGGACGAATTAAATAGTTACCTACCCAGCACACCTATGACCATGGCAACGATGAAGAACTTAAAAAATCTTTGTGAGCAGGTGATGAAGAATCGTGCCATTGCTTATCACAGCATGACTAAATTGCCTCAAAAGTCAGATGAGTATAAACAAACACTGGGCATTTGGCATGAGTTTAATAAGTTACAACGAGATTTAGAGACAATGTTAAATCGTGCAGATCCCACTTTAAAATCAAGCTATGTATCAAACACCCATTATTTTAAAAATTGGAGAGATTTGAGAGAGAAAATTCGGGCCGAATCACAGAATAAAACGACCTCTTCGAAAATCACGCCTAAAAAATAAATGAGCCATATGCTCTTTTGGAGATCATCTATTTTTCCTTTAAAACTAATTGTGCTATTGTGCCATCATTCTATATTTTTCCAGAGGGCTAAACATGGCGTCATTACAAGAATCATTAGAACTTATCCGCCGCGGCACGGATGAGATTTTATTAGAAACAGACTTGGTTGAAAGGCTAAAAAGCGGAAAGCCATTACGAGTCAAAGCTGGGTTTGATCCAACAGCCCCTGATTTACATCTAGGCCATACCGTACTGCTCAATAAAATGCGCCAATTCCAAGAGCTAGGTCATACCGTACTATTTTTGATCGGTGACTTTACCGGCATGATTGGCGACCCCTCCGGTAAAAATGAAACCCGCCCTCCTTTAACCCGAGAACAAGTTGCAGAGAACGCAGCCACTTATCAAAAACAAGTATTCAAAGTGTTAGATCCTAAAAAAACAGAAGTGTGCTTTAACTCTGAATGGATGGACAAGCTATCCCCCGCTGATTTGATCAAACTAGCATCTACCCATACCGTCGCCCGCATGCTAGAACGCGATGATTTTCATAAACGCTACACCACAGGCCATGCCATCGCGATCCACGAGTTTCTTTATCCTTTATTGCAAGGCTACGACTCAGTCGCGATGAAAGCCGATGTAGAGTTGGGCGGCACAGATCAAAAATTTAATTTACTTATGGGCCGCGAGCTACAAAAACATTTTGGCCAAAAACCACAGACTGTTATTACATTACCTTTACTGCCAGGACTCGACGGCGTGAAAAAAATGTCTAAATCATTAGGCAACTACATCGGCATAGATGAAGCACCGAATGAAATCTTTGGCAAAGTCATGTCATTGTCAGATGAAACCATGTGGATCTACTTTGAATTAATCAGCTTTAAATCAATGACTGAAATTTCACAATTTAAGCAAGAAGTCGCAGAAGGCAAAAACCCCCGCGATATCAAATTTTTATTAGCAGAAGAAATCGTCGAGCGTTTCCATGATCGCGCCGCAGCCGTGCATGCGCATGAAAAATTTGTAGAACAATTCCAGCAGGGCATGATTCCGGAGGATTTGGAAGAAGTGCAATTAGCCGCCGGTATGAAAATAGCAAATGTCATTAAAGAAGCAGGCCTCACTTCAAGTACATCGGATGCTATTAGAATGATTCAGCAAGGCGCAGTAAAAATTGACGGTGAACGGTTGACTGATATGCACTATGTCTTGCCCGATAACAAGCAAATCATTTTGCAAGTAGGCAAAAGACGTTTTATTAAGGTGTTGGGTAAGGTCATCGTTTAAGGGTATTGCTATTGGGTCGTAGGGAGAAATAATGAAAGCCAGGATAGTTGAACGCGACCCCATTCATCAATTTATGTTTTATTATGACTCTGCTGTGCAATATAAAGAAACAGAACTATTTCATAAAGAGGTACAGACGGCAGATTCTAAAGATAGTTTTTTAGGAATTTACAAAATCACATCACTTAGTGCTACAGATTTTGTATGCCAGCGCTTTACGGCAGGGGAAGAGAAATCTAACACAATTGAGAATCAGCGCCTAACAATGCTCGGACTATTAAAAAAAGCCGGAAACATTCGCCAGGACAACAGCTATTTGATTTTTTTCTTGATTGCTCCCGCCCCCATCGCAGATCATGATGATTGCAGGATATTGTGGCCACGCAGGCAATTATGGCTGATCGACACCAATGAAGGGAGGCTGCAAGGCACCACACAGATGAAGTTTTTGTCTGAATTATCATCTTTTTTGAATACGCCGCTTATTCATCTATTGACGGATGATCCCGCATGCGACGAGTGGCGGCAAGAAATGCTGAGGTATCAAAATCATGAGTTTATTGTTGCATACGCTAACTCAAATTCTGAAGAATATTTTTGCCAGCGTGTATATAAGCAAGATGACGTTGAGGCTATCGAAGAAGCACGCAAAAGAACAATACAACAGCTAGAAAAAAAAGCAGGTAAGGATGCTCAGTTTGTTATGTTTGAGAGCCCGCGCATCAGTATTAATCGCGGTGCCATAATGCATCTTCAAAATGTAGATAGTGAAGGGAGGCTCTCCAGTGCTAATAATAAAGAACATACGACTATAGAAGAATTTTTACAAAACAAAATCACTGGAGGTTATTCATTTCCGAGGATGGGCAACACTAAAAATGCTTCTGGATTGATTGCAGACAGTGAAGATAGCAAATCATTAATCTCCAGAGAGAGCCAGGACTATCAGTATCAACCTACCTCATGCTGTAGTTGTTTACCTGTGATCTTGGAGCTTTTTCGTAACAATAAAACAGCAATAGCTGCCATATTATTTTTAGTGGGAGGCGGCCTCGGCGGTGCAGTGGCGTTCTATTTGTTAACAACGACTGTTCCAGTCTCGCTAGCAATAGGCGGATTTTTTGGCAGCTTGGCTGCGGGGAGTTTTCTAAAATTGGGGCCTGGAAAATCTACTGTTACGGAAAATGTTCCATCGACTTTGCACTCTGCGTCACCATAAAGCAGATAAATTTAAAAAATTATTGGAGCGTAAGAATAAATAAGCAATGGCGAGTTATTTTTATTTGGAGCAATAGTGAGCTTTTGATGTGGATGTTACTGATTACCGCTAGGAGAAAATAGGATGCTACCCAAAAAACGCCTCCCAACACATCCCGGTGAAATGCTTTTGAAAGAATTTTTAGCACCTAGAGAAATTACCCAAAAATATTTTGCTAGTCATTTAGGCTGGACTTATACGCGCTTAAACGAAATTATAAATGGTCGCCGCGGTGTTAGCGCAGAATCAGCGTTGGCTTTTGCTGATGCATTACAAATGGAGCCCCAATTTTGGCTTAACTTACAACAAAACTGGGATCTGTGGCATGCCATGAAAGAACATAAAAACATTAAGCCTATGATAGGTATCAGTTCACCTCCAGCCTTGTCATTGCTGTAAAGATTAGGTAATTCGTTGACGGCAAGGCTTCTCATGAACCGCTACTGTCACCCCGCAAAATTTTCGTCAACAGTTCCAAATAAAAACACTGCTCTCGCACGGAAATTTGTGCGGGGTCTGGTTACGTCTTACAGTACTGCCGGCTGTAACCGGATCCCGCACAAATTTCCGTGCGAGAGCAGTGTTTTTATTTGGAACTGTTGACGAAAATTTTGCGGGAGGACAGGTCTGAGGTTTATTGTAGATGACAATTCTATCAACGAATTATCTAATCTTTACAGCAATGACGGCACTGAGGGTGAGCTGTTACTATGATAGAGCTGCATCATAACGGAAATGCAACAGCTCACCTCTCTCGTCATTGCGAGCGAAGCGAAGCAATCCAGCT
>DHJK01000089.1:2878-11462 GCA_002404295.1 Legionellales bacterium UBA4722 | reverse complement strand
GCAATGACGGTTGCGGGGTGAGCTGTTGCATAGAAATTTAGCGGCATACGTTTAACGTAAGTTGTTCTTTTATACCTGCAAACTTATTTATTTTTTAAATACTTTTCTATTAACCCGCACAGTACATCACGAACAGATTTTCCTTCGGAACAAACTTGGGCTTTAAATGCGTTTTTAAGTGCAGGAGAACTTTGGAATGTAATGGTTGCAAGTTGCTCTTTGTTTTGTTTGTCTTTTTTGTGCTTCTCTTTCATGGTATTCCCTTAGAAATATTAAAATATTAAAATATTAGCTTGACAGTTATTCATGCTAATCACATACTCGATTTTTAAATTTAAAAATACACGTGACGCACAGGTGAACTAGACCATATGCGCCACTAACCACAACTCAATCTAAACAGGAGATCAAGCCATGGCTGACCATAGACTAAACGAACTGACGAAATTAATAAACTACCACGTTGAATCATTAGAAGAACAAGCCCATCATTTTGGTATGATAAGCTCTCTGATAGAGGTAGCCACCACCAGTGCTTTTTTTGAACAAGAGCGCTTGACGTCGCATTATTACCTTCAAGCAATAGGCGAGTTACTTGAAAAAGCCGCAGGCATTAATGAGGCATCTATTGCCTTGTTAAGACATGGCCTTACGGCTTCATGAAGTTAGTTGTTTATTAATATCGTTAGATCATGGTTGATAGAAGCAGCAAAAAATTTGATGTTACCATTTTAGAGGTCGCGCTGTTCGCGATCCACTATTTTGACAATAAAAGCTCCATGTGTTATTGTGTACACATGAGTACGCAATTTAGAGGATCCTTTTATGAGCACTAATATAGTCAAAGTGGGTATTCGTGAATTTCGCGAACATCTTCCTCAATATTTGATGAAGACATCGCCAGTTGCGGTGACTCGTCATGGTGAAACAATAGGGTTTTACATACCAGCACGACACCATCATCCTGATAAAATGGAATTAGAATCTCTAAAACAAGCAGTAGTGAATCTTGAAAAATTGATCTCAGAAAGCCAGGTCACTGAAGAAGAGTTATTTGCAGAATATCGTGCTCTAAAGCAGGCAAAGCAACAGAAAAAAAAGGAGGTTTATCCTTCTAAAGAAAAAAGGAGTCGTTAATGCCCGCATCGATTTTGGTATTGGATGCGAATATTATTATTCGTTCTGTATTGGGCAACAAGGTCAGAAATCTTCTCTTAGAGTACAGTACAAAGATAGATTTCCTTGCGCCTGATTTATGTGTTGATGATGCAGAGGAATATTTGCCTGTTATTTTTGAAAAAAAAGGCCTTTCAGGCAGTGCTGCACTCGAAGTCTTAAACCACATTAAGCCTTTATTTCAGATAATAGACCATGACATCTATCAAGACTGTATGATTGATGCGCAGAATAGAATGCGCCACAAGGATATAGAAGATTGGCCAGTTGTTGCGACAGCGTTATTGTTTAATTGCCCTATTTGGACAGAAGACAAAGATTTTTTTGGTGTGGGTGTCCCTACTTGGACAACCGATCGAATTCATATTTTCTTTAATGCAATGAAGAGCAGTAGTTCCCACTATCTCAGTGAACCCTGATGAGGGGGGGGCGAGATAACTGGCGGCCTTATAGTGTTTATTTAATAACTTGTCACTAAGATATCATTGTCCATTGATATCGTTGGATAACGGATTGATAGAAGCAGCAAAAAAATGGGGTATTACAGTTTTGGAGGTCGCGCAATGACAATGACATATACCTATGCAAAGGCAAAACAAAGCTTTGACCTTGTGTTAAAAAAAGCATCAAGCGATGGCATCGTTAAAATAAAAAAAGATGATCAGCTTTATATAGTTATGCCTGTACCCACTAATATATCGCCACTTGATGTAAAAGGTGTGAAAATGAGGCTAACCGCAAAAGAAATTCTTGGTTTCATACACGAAAGTCGAAAATCTAAGTAAAGTTTTGTTCAACATAATGTATCTAGCTTCATTAAGTTAGTTGTTCA
Source organism: Legionellales bacterium UBA4722 (assembly GCA_002404295.1). GTDB lineage: Bacteria > Pseudomonadota > Gammaproteobacteria > DSM-16500 > DSM-16500 > UBA4722. Next base: position 9,454 of record DHJK01000089.1, on the reverse strand, counting down.
TCCAGCAGTGCATGCGCATGAAAAGTTTGTAGAACAATTTCAGCAAGGCATGATTCCGGAGGATTTAGAGGAAGTGCAATTAGCAGCTGGTATGAAAATAGCAAATGTCATTAAAGAAGCGGGTCTCGCTTCAAGTACATCGGATGCTCTTAGGATGATCCAGCAAGGCGCAGTGAAAATTGACGGCGAACGATTAACAGATATGCACTATGTTTTACCAGAAAATAGGGAAATTATCTTGCAAGCAGGAAAAAGACGTTTCATTAAGCTATTGAGTAAAGTAATTATTTAAAGAGATAGCATACTGTTTACGAATCATTGGAGGTGATATGCGTTCAGGTAATTTTGTTGAGTGGGCTGAAGAAAAATTTCTTGATGAAAATAAACGGCTATGGCGCGAGTCGTTTACACAAGTCCAGTCTGGGTTTGTTGGAATTTTCAAAATTTCATCTAAATGTTGTTTTTATTTTAAAGAAATTAAAGGAGAGCAAGAGGGAGGCTATTTGACTGACAAATTAGACGTTTCTGGCTGTGCAGTAGTAGCTCAAGACTTTTATGATTATCGCGCACAGGAAATGCAAAGTCTTCAGCAGGATACTGGATGTGACGATAAAGATCTCATTTTTTTCGGGATCGATTCAGTTAATGGCAAAGTCTCTAAAGAAGAAGATGTGCCCCCGATAGGGGGTAACTCTGGTCAAGTTCCTAGGAGACCTGTATTTATTTTAGATTCAGGAAACAGTCAATTTCAAGATGATTCTGGCATACTTCAGAGATTGAGCTTTATAGAACAAATGGCAAATGTTTTTGTGTTTGACGCGGGTCTTGTTTCCACTTGGTATACAGCATTGAGCAATGCTAACCAAGGCACTACTGAACATTCTTGCACTGCAGCTGTTTTGGAGCATTCCTTTCCTGGGCAATCAAATAGCACAATCTTGAATATCATGAGCCGACCAGAACCTGAAAAAAATGCAGACGACGCTTCATCGCAGCCTCATGTACTGGAAAGAAAAGAGTGTAATTTAGTTTTATACAGCCAAACACGTCTACCGACGAGCGCTGATCCATCCGCTAATGTTAGTACGATTACGGCTGCTGTATCTAGTGCAGTTAGGAATGCGATTGTGCCCATTCAAGAGGGTGGCCAGCTCGGTGGCGTGGTTGCACAACCTCCATCTTCAAGTTGGACTTTACTGAATATGATGTGCAGGCCAGAGGTAGCAGCAATGAGTGGCGCATTTTTAGCCTTTGGGTTGCTTATTCTAGCTACAGGAGGAAGCAGCTTAGTAGTAGCAGGTGGAAGCAGTCTGCTTGTCAAAATCGGAATTACAAGTTCTGTTATAGGTGCTGCTGGATTAGCCGGACATTTTTTTGCAAAAAAATCGCAGCTACCTTCGGAGTCAGTTGCTAATCTATTACCACCACCTCCTTCTCCTTCTCCTTACTCCGTAGGGTAATCAATCTCCTGTTCGCAGTTCCAAAGGATAATCTCCTACTGTGGGGCTTTCACATAAAAAAGCCCTGTTCCCTGTTTTGCTCCCTGCTAAATCAACCTAAGCACCACACCCCTTCTTGCGTTAATGCTCTATTAACCCATCTTTCGTATATTTCTTCGAAACGCATAGTCCGGCACTCCTGTAGCAATGCTGTTCGGCTCATCTGTTAATGACCTCCTTTTCATAAGTCAATCAACAGCTTAAACCGGACAAGTCGTGTGCTCGCTATACAATTAAAAGCCAATAGGATAAATAAATTTGACTTTAACCGTTAGATCTGGTAAATTATCGACCACTTAAAGTATAATGACCTTAATTTGAATGTAGGAGCCAATAAAATGGAAACTCGCACCCTAATTCAACCTGAAGTCGATGGAGCTCTGACTTGTGCTGCCCAACAGCTTATTTCTATAGGAACTTCCTCTCGTTCTGAGTGCAAAATAAATAACTGGGCTTCTCTTCATGCCTTCTGGCAATACTTATATCAAAAACATCTCTCTAAGAATAGTTTTCTTGGAGTATTAGATTCCTCGACACAGTGTTTTTATTATCAAGAATTCATATTTAGAGGTAGGTCCGTTGATGATTTTTTTACGCAGCAATCAGACGCTGTTGAACAACTAAAAAAGGACTCAGGCTATCGGCCAGCGGATTGTATTATTTTCCGGTTTTCTAGTGGTGTAGACGGTTACTCAGACAGAAACGTAGGCGTATTGCTAGCATCGCCAAATCAGCCCCTTCCCCCAATCTTACAATATATTCAATATGTGGTTTGTCTGCGTGGTGGTGCTGTTGTTCTCACTTTTCAAAAGTATGCGTCACAACATAATTTGCAAGTTGGTTCTGTAGGTGAGCTGACTGAAAAAAAAGCAGGCGACGTTTCATCGCAGCATTCTGTATTGAAAATAGGCGGGGATAATTTAGTCTCAAACAGGCAAACATTTCTACCGATGCGCGCTGTTACATCCGCTGATGTTGGTACGACTACGGCTGCTGTACCTAGTGCAGTTGGGAATGCGATTGCGCTCGGTGGCGTAGTTGCACAACCTCCATCCTCAAGTTGGACTTTGCTGAATATGATGTGCAGGCCAGAGGTAGCAGCAATGAGTGGCGCATTTTTAGCCTTTGGGTTGCTTACTCTAGCTACAGGAGGAAGCGGCTTAGTAGTAGCAGGTGGAAGCAGTTTGTTTGTCAAAATCGGAATTACGAGTTCTGTTATAGGTGGTGCTGGATTAGCCGGACATTTTTTTGCAAAAAAATCGCAGCTACCTTCGGAGCCAGTTGCTCATCTATTACCACCACCTCCTTCTCCTCCTCCTCCTCCTTACTCCGTAAGGTAATCAATCTCCTGTTCGCGGTTCCAAAGGATAATCTCCTACTGTGGGACTTTCACATTAAAAAGCCCCGTTCCCTGTTTTGCTCCCTGCTAAATCAACCTAAGCACCACACCCCTTCTTGCGTTAATGCTCTATTAACCCATCTTTCGTATATTTCTTCGAAACGCATAGTCCGGCACTCCTGTAGCAATGCTGTTCGGCTCATCTGTTAATGACTTCCTTTTCATAAGTCAATCAACAGCTTAAACCGGACAACGCGTGTACTCGCCATACAATTAAAAGCCAATTATTGACTACGGTAAACCATTTAGAGTATAATTGCTCATTATTTTAACTACCTTAGCCTAAAGCCTTCAAATAAAAAAATATGACGTTACATTTTTATTAGGCGCTGCTTGTGGGGGTAATGGCAACGGTTTCATGTCCGGTTATGACAAGCTTTAATGCGTTTAGTTCTATAAATGCATCTTACTATGTGGCTAATACTGACATATTGAAGTGCCTTAAAGTGTAGAGAGGAATAATTTAAAAAGTGATTTTCCATCAAGACACGGATATCAGCATTCTTATAATCTGTGTCATTTAGTAATTTAATCTTAATAATTTAAAAGTGAGGGTAGAGTATGCTAAGAGACAATCCAGCTAAAATATCAATAAGTGAAATTAGGAAATGTGTTTCTAAACATAGTGGATTTACCATTAAAAGTGTGCAGCACTTTCATGAAATGGTACAAGCACCAATCGCACACCAATGTTTTGTGGGAATACTCAAACGCTCGGATGCAGGGATAGAAGTTGTATGGCTAGATTATGATAATCAGGCTGCACAGATTGCAGGAAATGAGAATAATTATCGTTTAGCAATGCTCTCGGAATTAAAAAAACATCGAGATATTCAGGGAGTGATCGCTGACAATTTAAGTTATTTCTGGATTTCGCCTCCTATACTTCCAGGCGATCAGATAAGAGAATATTGGCTTATAAATAAAAGCGATGGGGCGTTGCAAAAGTTGCCAGAGAGCGGTGTATTGGTTGAGTTATCAAACATATTGAGACAGCCACTACCACTTAAAAAATTGCCTGCACGGCTTGATGGATCTCCGTCCTTATCTTCCGTAGTGCCAGTGCCACTACAAGAAGAAAAGAATAAAAACGACCAAAACAGTAACTTAGTTGCTCCAGTAAGCAACTTTCACTTTGATCAATTTTCTTTTAATAAGAAAAACCTTGATTTTTCCCCCGCGGAGCTATTGCATGACAGGATACAAAAAGAGCCATCTGAATGTTTTTTAGGAATAATGGATATCTCTAAACTGAATGAAGGCAAAGGCAACAAGACAGTAGACGTTGTATGGCAGAGCTATACCAGTCAAGGTGAAGATCTTGCAGCAGATGCGGGAGATGCTTTTCGTAACAGCAAATTTGTAGAATTAAGTGCAAAAGCGTTCGCTGGTACTACAAGGAATCCTGAGGATTTAATTTATTTCTTGGTTTCGGATGCTGTATCTGCAAACGGTCAGACAAGAACATGGCTTATCACTAACGAGGGTGGAAAGAAGAAAAAATTAGAGGATGAGTTTGGTGAATGTTTATTGACTAAGTTATTTAATTTTTTGATGTTGCCGCTTAAAAAACTTGAGCATAAATCATCTTCGTCTTCTTCTCTAGTAGTATTATCAGGATCAGAATCAGAATCAGAATCAGAATCAGGGCCAGTGTCTGTAGTATCTTCGTCTTCTCCTCTGTCAGTACCAGCAGCAGTAGAAAAAGAAGAAAAAGCAGACCAGGAAAAACCCCTGGGACAATCTAGCTCATATTTTTCTAATTTGCCCGTAATTTTTAACTTGTTCTGCAATAAAAACACAGCAATAGCTGCAATCTTGTTTTTAGTTGGAGGTGGCTTCTGTGGCGCTGCAGCGTTTTATTTGTTAGCAGCGAGTGCACCAGTCTCTTTAGGAATAGGAGGCGTCTTTGGCACCGCGCTTGGAGGAAGTTTTTTATTATTTGGGCCTGGAAAATCTACTAATGCGAATAATGCTCTACCGCCGTCTGTATCACCGCGCCTGTAAGGTAGCAGCAAATAAACATTTTTAAATGCTTGCTCATCAATAAAGTCATTAGTTTCTTTACCGCTATTTATTTTTATAAATAGCGGTTCATTTTGACGCAGACCTGTAATCCTGCGCTGATCTAATGTCTCGCAATCTCTTTATTCACCGCGATTATGTGTCATAAATGATTTTAGCGTTTGCCTTTCTCAATAAATAAGAAAAAACGGGCATGCACTCGAGCACGTTCACGATAAGAATCCAAGCAAATCAAAACTAACCAAGCCAAGCCCAACCCAACCCAACCCAATTTATCTCTAAACTCCATCCCCAAAAAAGAAATAAGCACAAGACATACAAAGAAGACGCCCAGACACTCCCGATGAACATACACTCTCTACCTCCCCCAGCATGCCCTCTGCGATTTAGTTTAGGAGAACGGGGTGTTAATGCAGGCGACTCGTTGCCATGGATGGCAACACAAACGACAGGGAAGTTGTGATTGGAGCCAGCATTAACACCCCGTTCTCCTAAACTAAATCGCAGCCCCATCCTAAAACTCGCCTCCAGCGCCCCAACCCAAAGCCTAGACCCCGCAATATATCTCACTTTCTAAATCCCCCCGAAAATAATTAAAATATTTTAAAAAACAATGTTGACAAAGAAACTGAGCGCTGTAGAATGCGCCTCTCTAGACGACATGTCTGGATCTTGAAAGAGGTGCTAAGGCACTGATTCAATAAGCTCTTTAAAAAACTATAGCCAAGCAATAAGTGTGGGCACTTAATATTTTCGCTTTATCGAAAGATAAAACGTTTTGTCGCAAGACAAAACAAACGAAGATATACAATTGCCTTTGAGTAATTTATATCGAGTAGGGTTAGATTTAGAAATTTGCAGTAAAAATTGAAGAGTTTGATCCTGGCTCAGATTGAACGCTGGCGGCATGCTTAACACATGCAAGTCGAACGGCAGCACAGTGTGTAGCAATACACACGGGTGGCGAGTGGCGGACGGGTGAGTAACGCGTAGGAATCTGCCTTAAAGAGGGGGACAACCCGAGGAAACTCGGGCTAATACCGCATAATGTCGAAAGACCAAAGGCTGGGGTTAAACCTGGCGCTTTAAGAGGAGCCTGCGTCTGATTAGCTAGTTGGTGGGGTAAAAGCCTACCAAGGCGATGATCGGTAGCTGGTCTGAGAGGATGATCAGCCACACTGGGACTGAGACACGGCCCAGACTCCTACGGGAGGCAGCAGTGGGGAATATTGGACAATGGGGGCAACCCTGATCCAGCAATGCCGCGTGTGTGAAGAAGGCCTTCGGGTTGTAAAGCACTTTAGGCTGGGAAGAAGATAAGTAGTTTAAGAGATGACTTATTTGACTGTACCGGCAGAATAAGCACCGGCTAACTCTGTGCCAGCAGCCGCGGTAATACAGAGGGTGCGAGCGTTAATCGGAATTACTGGGCGTAAAGGGCGCGTAGGTGGTTATATAAGATTGTTGTGAAATCCCTGGGCTTAACCTAGGAACTGCAACGATGACTGTATAGCTTGAGTATTGTAGAGGGTAGTGGAATTTCCGGTGTAGCGGTGAAATGCGTAGAGATCGGAAGGAACACCAGTGGCGAAGGCGGCTACCTGGACAAATACTGACACTGAGGCGCGAGAGCGTGGGGAGCAAACAGGATTA
>DHJK01000089.1:0-2123 GCA_002404295.1 Legionellales bacterium UBA4722 | reverse complement strand
TGTACACACCGCCCGTCACACCATGGGAGTGGGTTGTACCAGAAGTAGGTAGAATAACCGCAAGGGGTTCGCTTACCACGGTATGGTTCATGACTGGGGTGAAGTCGTAACAAGGTAGCCGTAGGGGAACCTGTGGCTGGATCACCTCCTTACACTAAAAAGATAAAGTAAAAGATGTTGAGTGCCCACACTCATTGCTTGGCTAGAGAGAAAGAGAAGTCGCGTAGAGAAGTCAAAAAGGAAGTTCGAGTTAGATCGAGACAAAATCAACGGAGTTGAGAATAGCGAAAGAAGTCCTAGTCCTTAAAGTAAAAGCTTAAGGGGCCTGTAGCTCAGTTGGTTAGAGCACACGCTTGATAAGCGTGGGGTCGGTAGTTCAAGTCTACCCAGGCCCACCATACAGAGAAGGTTGAAACAAGTTTGGGGGCCATAGCTCAGCTGGGAGAGCACCTGCCTTGCACGCAGGGGGTCGTCGGTTCAATCCCGACTGGCTCCACATAAAAGAGCAGCAAGCGAAGCACGAAGCAATCGATGACACCGTCATTGCGAGCGAGAGCGAAGCAACCTAGGTTTGAAACGCTGATTAGAACCTGAGGCTTGGCTAAAACGAAACACAGGGTACTAACCACTACGTATCGGAGGAACTAAACCTCTTCTTGTAGGTAGTGTGTAGTGTCTTACGAGACGCGACTCTAGATCTTTAACAATTTAGGAAAAATGTTTTGTAGAAGTGAAGTCAGGTTTATATGTTATGTAAACGTGATGAGAAAACTTTTATGAAGCAGAGCGAGTACAAAACAATAGTAATGCGGAAGCATTGTGATGTGTTCTGTCGCTCAAGCACATGAGATTATATCAAAGTGTGAGTGAGTCATCAGTAACATAAAGTAATGTGACGTATACTGCATTGTAGTGATTGAATGGGTGTTACTTATGTCAAAGTAAGAAAAACGTAACACATGTTGGGTGATATCGAATTGGGTGCAACCTTGTTGATGAAGTAACGCAAGTTACGGATTGAATGAGTCCAAAACGAGAAGAGACGACTTGGGGTTATATGATCAAGTAATTAAGCGCACATGGTGGATGCCTTGGCAGTAGAAGGCGAAGAAAGACGTGGCAGCCTGCGAAAAGCTTCGGGGAGTCGGCAACAGACTTTGATCCGGAGATGTCTGAATGGGGGAACCCACCCCGCAAGGGGTACTCCACACTGAATACATAGGTGTGAGAGAGCGAACCCGGGGAACTGAAACATCTCAGTACCCGGAGGAAAAGAAATCAACCGAGATTTCCTGAGTAGTGGCGAGCGAAAGGGAAACAGCCCAGTTATCGAAAGTGTTATTAAGCAAAAGAACGGTTTGGAAAGGCCGGCCATAGAGGGTGATAGCCCCGTATTTGAAACTTAGTAACATGGTGGTAACGAAGAGTAGGTCGGGACACGTGAAATCCTGATTGAATATGGGGGGACCATCCTCCAAGGCTAAATACTCTCTACTGACCGATAGTGAACCAGTACCATGAGGGAAAGGCGAAAAGAACCCCGGAGAGGGGAGTGAAATAGATCCTGAAACCGTGTGCGTACAAGCAGTCAGAGCTTTGGAGCAATCCGGAGTGATGGCGTACCTTTTGTATAATGGGTCAGCGAGTTACTTGCATTGGCGAGCTTAACCGAATAGGGAAGGCGAAGGGAAACCGAGTCTGAATAGGGCGACAAGTCGATGTGAGTAGACCCGAAACCGAGCGATCTATCCATGACCAGGATGAAGGTTAGGTAACACTGACTGGAGGTCCGAACCCACTCCCGTTGCAAAGGTAGGGGATGAGTTGTGGATAGGAGTGAAAGGCTAATCAAGCTCGGAGATAGCTGGTTCTCCTCGAAAGCTATTGAGGTAGCGCCTCGTGTGATCACTCTTGGGGGTAGAGCACTGTGCCGGCTAGGGGGTCTTGATAGGCCTACCAAACCGATGCAAACTTCGAATACCGAGAAGTGTAACACGGGAGACACACGGCGGGTGATAAGGTCCGTCGTGAAGAGGGATACAGCCCAGACCGACAGCTAAGGTCCCAAAGTGATAGTTAAGTGGGAAACGATGTGAGAAGTCCGAGACAGCCAGGAGGTTGGC
>DHJK01000160.1 GCA_002404295.1 Legionellales bacterium UBA4722 | reverse complement strand
ATTTAGCGCCAGCGACTAATTACAGGTAGCGATTTGATTCAATCTCAAAATTATAGCTTTTGTCTATTTTATATTCAATATATAAAAACATGCGGGCTTGTTGATTCATTTTCAATGTTAATCTTGCCCCACTGGACTTTGGACAACCTTTGTAGACACAACATACTGTAGCAAAATTGTAACAAACCTAGATCGATTATCCACTAACCACAAACCAGCTAGATCGGTTTTAATACAGCTAAAACACCATAAGGTGATTAGTGTTGACTCTGTTCATGGATATACGATTTTTAATATTGGCGGTAATAATTATCGTCTTATTACAGCAACACATTATAATACACAGAACTGTTATATTAGGATGATATGGACACATGCCGAGTATAGCAAACCTTTTAACCAAGCTAAATTAAAGCAAGGTGAACTATGAGCATGACAGCATTAGCAATTGACTATGTAGACAAAAAGACAGAGCACACATTTCATTTACCTATATCTGTATTCAAGAAGCCTACTAACTCAGCTGAATATTCAAAACTTGAAAAAGTGTTGGATAAATTAATTGACGAAGTCAGAGACAATGAGAAACACCCATTATCAATCGTTATGCAAATTATTGGTGAAAATTTGGAACAGTATGATAATGAACATTATTTTGTGGTTAATGTTTTTAATAAAGCAGAGGTGGTACATTTTATGCACCGAAAAATAGCAACAGCGGCTCAAAAAAAAAATAAAAAACACGCAGCAACGATTGAAGAACTTCTCAGCTCCAATGAAATCAAGATATTGATTGCTGAGTTTGTTATTTTTATTCGTTCGAGCACATTATTAACTAGCTACACCCCTTGTTTAGTGAGTACTGAAACTGCAGTAGAAACGCAAAATGCCTATTATCGTCAATTGCTCATTACAAAAATAAGCGATCTTGCAATTTGTAAAACAGAAAAATGGAACAAAAATGTTGTTAAATACCCAGTACAACGGCTTCTGAACTTGTTGATATTATCTAAACATAAAAATGATGAATGGGCTTTACAATATCTTGCTCATTTTTTTTTCAAGCCGTACATTGAATCAACTTTTCTTTTATAAAAGTCCTCGCTTTGCAGTTAAGATAAAAAAATTTTAAAGCCATGTTTAAAAGCGAAAATTCGATTGAAGGCCATAAAAATATGTTTGCTCAGGCTGGGAAAACTAGTAAAAAGCATGATGAATTAATGTTAAGTATCGGTCTTCCCGGGGAAATTATTACTCTTGAGAATAATCAAGTTTTTTATTTCAATATAATACTTTTTATCGCTTTTTTTTGTTAGTTAAATTTTTACCTCCCATTTTTGATTTGCCAATTCTCACATTCTTTTTTGATGCTGCATTAACTTTAATTTTATATCTTACTATTGGGCGATCTTTAATAACGACTCTAACGAGTTGTCCTTTCAGTTGGGATGCGGCAGGCGAAGCAATTCAAATTGGCCTAATGGAAGAAATAAGTAACATAGTGTTTCCCAGTCAGCGTCGTAATAGGGTTTCTTATAGACCAAGCTCTGATGATCTTGCGCCACAACCAATGCTTACATCTGCAGTAGTCCCCTCGGATGAATTACGCTCAGTTGCTAACAATACATCTCAACCTGATGAACAGGAGCAGGAATACAAACCTAAAGATAAGCGTAAGCATCAATCTACTTCGTCATTTCAATTACTTTCTTCCCTAAATAGCTCACCTCGCATTAAGTTAACTTGGGAGGATCCTAATATTGAACCATTGCATGGTATTTTGATTACAAAAAATAATAAATTAAAAATTGATTTTATGCTCACAGCATGTTTTATCAGATTATGGTCAATGAAACCTAATGTCAATGCTAGCTGTAGCCATCACTTTGTTTTTCAACCAGATGACAATACTATAGATAATCTTGTAGCGCAATTTAGGCTATTTATTTCTGTTGGTCATGTGGTTCCGTTTGAAAACAATTCTGGATTGGTACTATTAACAAAAGATGATTCGGATTTCCCTGACGCTCTATATAAAACAAAATTATTTAACACAGGGTATGCAACATATCGAGTTGGTTTATTTCCTATGACTAAAAGCAAATCGTTAGAATTTGAAGATAAATCTCAATCACTGCCGAAAAGTTTAGAAAAGAAAGTATATCATTTGCTTCAACCAGGACCACCAAAACGTACGCATTAAGTCGAGTACCTGCTCCCTATTACTGAAGAGCAGGCATCTAAGAACGGATCGCACAATTTTCACTGTAGCAAAATTGTAACAAACCTAGATCGGTTACCCGCAAATTAAAGGCTACTTAGAGCGGTTTTAATACAGCTCGAAAGCAAGGCTTAGAGGGGGCCGCCTAGGCTGCAAGGCTAGCTCACTTGACTAAGCTACATTAGTCTAGTATGCTGAAATCAACTGGAGGTAAATAATATGTTGGTTAATATTCATGATGCAAAAACCCGTTTTTCAAAACTGATCAACCAAGCGCTTCAAGGAGAGGAAATTGTTATTGCTCGAGACGGAAAACCACTTATTCGACTTGTGCCATTTTCTGAAGAGCCTCAAATTAGAAAAGGCGGTCAGTTTAAAGGAATAATTCAAATCAGTGATGATTTTGACGCACCCTTGCCAGCAGATATTTTGAAATTTTTCATTGGAGATGAAAAATAACATGCGTTATTTATTAGATACTCACATTATTTTATGGTGGTTAGTTTCGCCGACTAAAATTAGCAAACCCGCTCAGAAAATTATTAGGGATAAAAAAAACGAAATTTATTTGAGCAGTGTATCTTTTTGGGAAATGGCTATTAAAAAAAGCATTGGAAAATTGACGCTGCCACATAGCTTGCTAGAGGCTGTTGCTGGTGAAGGATTTAAAATATTGCCTATCATGCCAGATGAATGTTTAGGTATTGTTGATCTACCATTAATACATACCGATCCGTTTGATCGTTTATTGGTGATACAAGCCAAGCTGCATGATTTGGTTCTTATTACCAAAGATGCAACGATAATGGAATATCCGGTGATTTGTATCAAAGCATAAGTGCAGCAGTTTACGCCAACGCTACTAGCGAACGAAAAATGGGATACAAAAAATACTTAGAACTATTGGAAAAGTGCGGCTAAAGTGATGACTTCAAGCCATAGCCACTAAACATCAAGCTCTCACATTATAATTAACCATCGATAATTTTTTTCTGTAAAATTATGTAACCGTATGGCAATGTACATTGACATACGGTTACTTTTTATCTTACAGATTATTGATTTTCTTAAGCCAAGCTTTACCTGCATGATCTACATTGTCGTCGTTTAATACATCATTAACTATTTTATTTTTAGGATTTTTTTCATCACCATACATTTCACTCAATAAGTCATTCCATTTTTTTAGAATCATCTCATCCGGTTTTCGACCTGCTTGATTTAAAATAGTATAAATTTGATTGTAATAATATGCCTTCATCGCTTGATCTAACCAGTCTACAGCTTGAGGTGATAAGCCATGGTAATCAGCAGGTGCATGACCGCCTTTAAAGCCTTTTTGCCAGATAGCTGTGCGTAAGGTAACATACTCTTTTCCATAAAGTTTATTCACTAAATCCATACATTGTTTTCCAATTTTCATACCTAAATCGCTTGTTGGATCACTTTTTAAATTTGAATTAACTTGGTTTGCTATTTCAAACCATTCTTTTTCCCATGATTCTTTGCTACTTTGCGAAAATCGTGTTTTTAAGCTTTGTTCAAAGCTAATATATGCTTTCAACTCTTCAGGATTTAATGCTTTTTCAACCCATTTGTTTTCTAACTGTTGCGTCATATGAAATACCTCTATTAATTTAATAACTGTTTCCCATGGAATAGATTTATTTTCGCCGCATTTATCAATAATATTTTGTAAAGTATTATTAGCTTTTAATAGTGATTGAGCTTTTTCATTTAAAAACTGTAACTGAATGGCAAAATGGTCAATGATATCTGCTTCACCTATCAATAAAGTTTTTATTTGAGTTAGCTTAAATCCAAAATACTTTAGCGCAATTATTTGTTGCAGCTTCAATAAATCTTTTTCAGAGTACAACCGATAGCCATTGGGTAAACGCACAGAAGGATTAAGCAATCCAATGCGATCATAATGATGCAGTGTTTGCACAGATACTTCTGTCAATTTCGCTAAATCTTTAACGTACCATTGAGCCATTGCTTGTCTCCTCTAAGCTAAGGTAAGGTCTATAGCAACTATAGAGTCAAGAGTTTCTTTTAAAAAAAATCCACATCGAATTTCAGAGTATACATGTTTCGGAGTCGGCATATCCCTTGCAAATGATTTAATCAATCAGCAATGGATATGGTGATCACCGATGACTTACACATAAGATAGATATCTTATTGATTATATGTCATTTTAATTTTTTCAGCACCATCAGTGTTTACATCTTATGTACACACTGCTATAATTAAAAAAGCACACAGGATTAACGTTAATTGTAACATCTGCTATAATTGGGTTGGTATGATAAAAGAAAAAAAGAAAAGAAATCTAATTAAAGTATTAGATGAGACAATTACAATTTCTAAGAAAAAAGGAAATGGAATTTTAAAATTTTTAGCAAATACTGATGAAAAAGGCAATTTAATAAGCTATAGCCTAACATACATTAATCCAAACATTTTTAATAAAGATAACGGTAGAATTTTAGGTTACGACAATGAGCACGGCTATCATCATAGACATTATATGGGCAAAGAAGAAAGCATTACCTTTTTAACGTTCGAGGAAATTAAAGAACGTTTTGAAACAGAATGGAGAGAAATCCATGAAAAACATAAAAAATAAAAAATCACTTTTAAAAGTTAAATCAAGCTCTATCGATGAATTTTTCTCGATAGTAGGAAATGTAATGCGCTCTGCAGACAAGGGGGAAAAAATTAAGCCACGTATTAAAACTTTATCTTTTGAAGACCCCATGGAAATGCTTCATTTTTTAAGCACTGCGAAATTAAATCTCATTCGCAGAATTCGCCAACAACCTGACTCAATAACAAATCTAGCAAAAGATACTCATCGAAAAATTTCGGCTGTTACAAGAGATATTAACGAGCTAGAAAAGGTTGGTATTGTAAAAACATATAGTGCAATTAATCCAGGTCACGGTAGACATAGAATTATTGAATTGACCGCTAAAAAACTAAAGCTCGAAGCCTCTATTTAAATACAATGGCCGGCAACTCCTGCTAAATTAAAACGTTAGTGATGATCTTTTTAAACCTGCATGCTATACTTTAGTGCGGATATATTTTTAAAATAAATAGCGCAACTATTCAGTAATTCAATCTTCTTAATAATTTTCTGACTTATGCCGAGTTTCATCCATTATGTACTTTTTTGCATAAAAATATGCTAAACTCACCTCGTCAATATTAATTATAAAAATAAAAAAACAATCGTAACAGTTTGAGCTATA
>DHJK01000159.1 GCA_002404295.1 Legionellales bacterium UBA4722 | reverse complement strand
TATTTCTAGTGCGGATAAATTAATTTTTTCATTAAAATATAATAATAATGCATGTAATAAGTAATCGATGTCATGTAAATTACAAACAACTTCACAGCCCTTGACGCCCAATCGCACCATCATTAATGCGATGATGTTAAGTGATTTAAATTGAGATTCTTCACAAAAACTAGGCTGAGAAAATGACATTTGTAAAATTTTTTGACCTACGGGCAAATCGGCTGCTTCAGTCATTAATGAAACATTTTCAAAGAAATGATTTTTACTGGCTTTTTGTCCTATCGAGCTGCTTCCAAACATAAACAATGATAAAGTAAATTTTTCAAAACGTTTTGGTTGAAAGGGATGTTTTTTTGAAACGGAGGGATGAATTCTTAAAGAATAATTATCGGTTAGGAACAGACCATTTTGTAAAATCAGCGGTAAATAAGGCGTGGGTGGTTTTGTGAGTGCAAAGATAGCGTTTGTATTTTTACATTCTGTTCTGGCAGATGAAACTAACTTGGGATCTGTTTCGTCTGCTATTGATTGTAATTGACTAAGTAATCTATCTGATCGAGCAAACTGATCAGTCTTCCATCCCATTTCTTCTATTATCGTTTCTCTATCACCGTATTTACAGGTTACATTTCCCATGATAATAGAGCTATCTGTAATGAATTTCGCAGCAGATGCATGAGTCGATGTATTATAGGGCGCAGCTAACACGATAATACCAAATAAATTATACCATTTTTCATTTATTGCTAATTGATCACCACTTTTTTTGTAAGCTGAGGTATGTATCTGTAATGTATCGTAGTCAACCCAGGATTGGCTGCTTACGACAGAGGGTGTGTCCGTTTTATTTTCTGAGGAATCCTTTTTTTCTTCATTTAATAATTTAGATATACCCAGAACAGATTCATCTTTCTCATATTGTTTAATGGCTGCTGCTAAAAATGAGAATGAGTCAGGGTAGGATTGAATAGGGGTCGTTGTAGTGGAGTCTAGTGTTCCTGATTGCATCTTGCTTTCTCCTGTTTTTTAGTCCAGCAGCGAATATATCATATTTTTTAGTAAATACTCTGAGTCATGGATAAGAATGCTGTTAAAGCGCGAATAGTTACCTTCAATAAGCAGCTTCACCTTTATCACCCTGATTAAGAGCAAAGCCCGATGCTGCCATCAATGTATTTTTCATTAAAATCGCTATCGTCATTGGCCCCACTCCACCCGGAACCGGTGTAATCCAAGCCGCTTTCTCACAAGCAGCATCAGATTCTACATCCCCTGTAATCGAGTCATCTGTCAATCGCGTAAACCCAACATCGATAACAGTTGCCCCTGATTTAATCCATTCACCTTTGATAATCCCCGGCTGACCTACAGCAGACACCACAATATCAGCTTGCGATACAAAAGAACCAATATCTTTTGTGAAGCGATGACAAAGTGTAACCGTGCTGCCCGCTAAAAGAAGCTCAAGAAACATGGGCCTACCTACAATATTCGACGCACCAATAATAACCGCATGACGGTTCTGATAAGTTTCATGAATGCTATTTAATAACTTAATGATCCCGTAGGGTGTGCAAGGGCGCAGCAAGGGGCGTCGTTGTGCGAGCCTGCCTAGATTGTATGGGTGGAAGCCATCAACGTCCTTAGCGGGATCGATGAGCTCTAATAATTTGTTGCTATCAATATGTGCAGGTAAAGGTAGCTGTAAGAGGATCCCGTCTATGGTAGGTGCTGCATTGAGTTGCTGGATAAGCTCAACGATTTCTTTTTCAGTGGCGCTAGCAGGCAGTGGATGATAGATAGATTGAATGCCTGTTTCCTCACAAGCCTGCCTTTTATTGCGCACGTAGATATGAGAAGCTGGATCATCGCCTACTAAAATAACGGCCAAGCTAGGCGCCCTCAGGCCTTGCTGTATACGAGTAAAAACAGCATCACGCGTTTCAATGAGCATTTTTTTTGCCAATGCTTTGCCATCAATGAGTTTAGCGACCATAACGTTTGTTCCAATTTTAGGTTGTCATACAGGATGTCTATAATATCTAGAGTATCTAAGAGTATCTATAAAGATCTATCATAACTGCTCTGCAAGCTTCAGTGTTTTTGTCGTGCCGTTGCCCGCAGCCCCATAGGCGTCAAGCTAAGAGAAAATTAACCTAATACTTAATTTCTACGGTGCCGTCATTGCAAGCGCGAGCGAAGCAACCTACAGATGCACGACTACAGAAACTACTTACAGAGTACTTATAACTACCAGATTATATAAAAGATCTAAATGATTATTAAAGAAATTGACTGTAGTCTCAGCCTTGAGTATGATGCCAAGCCATTATGTACTAGTCTGCATAGTGGCAAATATCGGGGTATAGCGCAGTCTGGTAGCGCGCCTGCTTTGGGAGCAGGATGTCGGGGGTTCGAATCCCTCTACCCCGACCAATTATTATTCACAGGTTAAAAAATTTATGAATGTGCCTGTAGCTCATTTGGATAGAGCATCGGCCTTCTAAGCCGAGGGTAGCAGGTTCAAATCCTGCCAGGCACGATAGTTAATGGTGGATGTAGCTCAGCTGGTAGAGCCCCGGATTGTGATTCCGGTTGTCGCGGGTTCGAGCCCCGTCATTCACCCCATTAGGGCCGTTAGCTCAGTTGGTAGAGCAGTTGACTCTTAATCAATAGGTCG
>DHJK01000079.1:11331-12733 GCA_002404295.1 Legionellales bacterium UBA4722 | reverse complement strand
AATTAATTTATCCGCACTAGAAATATTTATAGAAAAAATCATCACTAGAAAAGAAACAACAGAAAAAAGATTACGGGAATTTTTCAGCCCCTTTAATATAAAGCTCTCTTTTGCCTCGTCGCTTAATAATCTATTCGATTACAAGCATATGCCTGCACAAAACCGCGTCGAGTATTTGATGTCGAAATTACAATTACAAGATAGATACCCTGATGCTGATGAAAACAATGACCTCGCATTAATTGGTGCTTGTAAAGAAAATTTAATTAAAGATAATCCCGACTTAGATGTACCATACCCAGACCACAGGCCTGTGTGGAATGATTTTGAAACAGTCCTCAATAATAATAAAATTGCACTGACTCAATTAAGTGAATTTCTCATTTTCGCAGAGGCTGTCACCTTGGCAATTGCTACACAAAAAACGCCTGCTTATAAACCTTATGATGTATGCTCTATTGAATACGGATCTAGAAAAAATATCCAAAATACATTTAACGCTATTACTCGCATATTCGATACTAAAAAATTACCTACAGCTTATCTTTATCACGGTGTTGATCCCAAGTATCCTCAACGATCCGCTGTGAATTATTCAAAAATCATTCCACAGCCATTTACCAAGACATCAACTACGCAATGCTATTACCCTAGTTTATTTTTTATATCGGTTTTTGATTTATGGATTGCAAAGAATTTAAGTGAAAATCCAGATGAGGACGCACAGTCTAGCGCTACATTTAATTTTAAAGATACAAGAAATGCAAATGCACTCAGTTTAGCCAGGCACGCTGCTTTTTTTAAAGATGCAAGTAGGAATGGTGCTTATCGAGCAGGTGATCCAGAGCATAGGGCATTGAGGCGTGGCCACGCGGGATAACGCCATAACCACATAGCACTAACCCTTATTGCTCCCTAGGCTGCACATCAGTATACTCTCCTACTCACCCCCATTTCTCAGGAACGAGAATGGATCACACTGAAAGGAGATCGCCGGTGGAACATAACGCGAAAGTCATTGCTGTTAAAGTGAATAAAAGCCTCGATAATTTAGGTGTCCCTGTTAATACCAGAGAAAGAGCGAACATTCTTAGTAAAATGTTAGCGATCACTAAACCACAAGCTTGGGGATTGCTTGAAGGGCTTGCGTTTCCGGATATGATGGTGTTAAAAAAATTGGCGAGTGAGCTTGAGATTAAGGTTTGATTTAAGAATCTGTCACATTTGGCGCCGCATTCTTTCTTTGGGTTGAGAGATCAACCCATTAATCTAATTATCACTTAAGACACCTCTCTCACAAGGGGGAGAGGTGTCTTAAGCAGAGCTATCCGCATAGGCGTGAAGCTAAGGGAAAATTGACCTAATACTTAATTACACAACGCCGTCATTGCGAGCGAAGCGA
>DHJK01000079.1:0-11229 GCA_002404295.1 Legionellales bacterium UBA4722 | reverse complement strand
CGCTTCGCTCGCAATGACGATGGCGGAGTGGAGCAACTTCTGATTTATTCAACAACGCCCCTTGTGGGAGAAGCGTCCTAAACAGAGTTATCCACCCGTTGAATATCGATTAAAATAACTCTGAGACTGTTGCTTAGCCGCATTAATTTCATCCGCGCTCATGCTTTTTGCTAATTCATCTCGCATGTTTAATGCCGCCTTGCGTATTTCCTCATTACTGGAGGTCGATGCGAGATTGAACCAGGTGTAAGCTAATTTAATATCTTTAGGTATGCCTTGCCCTTGGCTATACATGACGCCCAACAAGAGTTGCGCATTGTCCATGCCTTGTTCTGCGGCTTTGCTATACCAATAAGCAGCGGTTTGTGGATTACTGGGAAGGCCGGTACCTTGTTGGTAATAACGCCCTACCATGAACTCAGCATTAGCTGAACCTTCTTTAGCGGCAGCATAATACCATTTAAATGCTTGTTGGTCGTCTTTTGGAACGCCTATACCATTTTGATAGAGATAACCAAGGGCGAGTTGCGCTTCTGGAAAACTTTGCTCTGCAGCTTTCATGTACCATTCTAAGGCTTTTTGTGGATTTTTAGCAGGACCATTCGATGTGGCATAACCCATAAAATATTGCGCGCGGGGCAATCCTTGTTTTGCAGCTTCCAAAATAGAAAGCTGAGCT
The DNA here is from genome assembly GCA_002404295.1 of Legionellales bacterium UBA4722. GTDB lineage: Bacteria > Pseudomonadota > Gammaproteobacteria > DSM-16500 > DSM-16500 > UBA4722. The sequence goes on along the minus strand of DHJK01000079.1, from coordinate 10,550 downwards.
AATCCAGGATTTGCGGCTGTACCTTGGCCGTTAAAATAAGCGATGCCTAAATTATATTGTGCGACTGCAAGATTTTTATCCGCTGCTTGTTTATACCAATTTAAGGCTTGAGCTTTATCTATCCCAACACCCTGACCAAGACTATACATTAACCCCAACATGAATTTGGATTTGGCTGAACCTTGTTGAGACGCTAAGCTGAACCAATTAAATGCCTTAGCATAATCTTTGCTTACGCCATCTCCGGAATAATACATAAGGCCTAAATTATATTGTGCTTGCGGCACACCTTGTGTTGCCGCTTTAGTATACCAATCTATCGCTGTTGTTAAAGTTTGAGTAACACCAAAACCGTGCGCATATAAATAACCTAACATATATTGTGCTAGTGGATTATTTTTTTCTGCCGCTAGATTGAATAAAGCAATCGCTTCTGGCAATCCTTGCGAGACACCTATGCCATAATAACGCATCATGCCTGAGGCAAATTGCGCGGCGGGCAAGCCTGCATCGCTTGCTTTGCTATACCAGGCAGCAGCGAGATCTTTTTCTTTGGGTGTGCCAAAACCATTTTGGTATAGATACGCTAGCATGTATTGTGCGACTGGCATATTTAGATCGGCGTAGTGTTTGTAAATCTCGAAAGCTTTATCGTATTCTTTGTTTTTTACAGCCATGTAAGCTTCCGGGAGTCTTTGTGCGGCGGCTTTTTCTTGGAAATAGGCGATAGGGGAATCAGCTGCTGAAAACAGGGGGGCAGAGAGGGTTAATACTGCTAGAGAAACGGCAGAGCTTAGTTTAATCCATTTTGTCATGTCGGTTATTTTCCTTTTAAAAAATCACAATTTGTTTAGCACACCTCTCCCTTTGTGGGCGTTGTTGAATAAGTCAGAAAAAGCTCAACTCCACTGTCGTCATTGCGAGCGAAGCGAAGCAATCCAGCTCGAAAGCAAAACTTCAAAAAGCGAGCCTCAGATACTAAGCTTTGCTTTCGAGCTGGATTGCTTCGCTTCGCTCGCAATGACGACGAGGAGATGAGCTATTTCCTGATTCTAACAACAACGCCCCCTTGTGGGAGAGGTTGCGCGAAGCAATTTAATTTATACTTTAATTTCAGCTTCAACTTCCACCAAAACACGACTAAGCGCGCCAATCACAAAATCAATTTGCTCCTTAGTAATAATCAAAGGCGGCGCAAAACGAACCACGGTACTATGCGTCTCTTTACTTAGCACACCCTCTTTCATCAACCGCAAACAAATCCCTCTCGCAGCACAATAACGTGGATTAATGCTAACACCAATCAGCAATCCTTTACCACGTACCTCTTCAATCAACGGGGATTTGATTTTTTGCAATTGATGCAACATGTATTCACCCATTTCAGCAGCATTTGCGATCATATGTTCATCCGCTAATACATCAAGCGCAGCCAATCCAACAGTCGCGGCTAATGGATTCCCGCCAAACGTACTGCCATGATCACCCGGTGTAAAAACATTCATAACGTCTTCGCGAGTTAAGAATACAGAAACAGGCAGCAAACCTCCACCCAATGCTTTTCCTAATACGATACCATCTGGTTTAACACCTTCATGTTCAGACGCAAGAAACCGACCGGTTCTGCCTATGCCTGTTTGAATTTCATCGCAAATCAATAACACATTATGTTGTTTGCAAAGCGCTGCGCATTTTTTTAAATAACCTACTGGTGGCACAATAATACCTGCTTCACCCTGAATGGGTTCAACTAAAAAGGCAGCAGTGTTAGGGGTGATCGCTTTTTCAAGCGCGCCTACATCACCATACGGAATTTGTTTGAATCCAGGTGTAAGCGGCTCAAAGCCTGCGCGGTATTGTGGTTCTGATGACATGCTGACAATCGTAATCGTGCGGCCATGAAAATTGCCGTCACACACAATGATCTCTGCTTTATCCTTCGGCACTTTCTTAACGGTATAAGCCCACTTACGTGCCGCTTTTAAAGCAGTTTCTACAGCTTCTGCACCGGTATTCATGGGCAAGGCTTTTTCTTGTCCTGTCATCTCACAGATTTTTTTTAAAAACAGACCCAACTTATCTGTATAGAATGCACGTGAAACCATGGCTAATGTTTGCGCTTGTTCAACTAACACTTTTACTAGCACAGGATGACAATGCCCATGACTCACTGCAGAATAGGCGCTCATCATATCAATATATTGATTTCCCTTTTCATCCCAAACATGAACACCCTTGCCGCGCGTTAATACAACAGGCAAGGGCTCATAATTATGCGCACCGTAAGCACGTTCTTGTTCAATAATAGGATGCATTGATTCACCACTCAAAATGTAATTAGATGTAATGGAGTTAGTATATTGAGTTAGGAAAACAGAGCAAGGAAAATATAGCGAGGAAAAAATAAAGGGTATTTTTGGTAGAGCGTCACTAGAAACCCGTTTTAATATATTTTGGAGACCTCTGTTACGCTTTAGGCTTTCCTTTCTTGAAGGACCTGCTCACCACGTCCCAAGTCAGTCTCCCGTTAGTTGCAATTGCGCGGTTCCGGACGAACCCTATTAAAATACCCATCTTCATTATAGGACGAATTGTACAATATGCAACCGGGTTTGGGTGAAATATGGGCATAATGTATGATTGTATTCAGAATATATATTTTATAAGGTTTTTAGGGGTTTTTAGGAGTTTTTTGAAGCTTTTTTCTTCTAATCGTGAACGTGCCCACGCCTACATCCTCGTCATTGCGAGCGTGAGCGAAGCAACCTAGTCTTTCAGCACTGCTTTTTAACCTCAGTGGTACTAATCAGCTTTGAAAGACTAGGTTGCTTCGCTCACGCTCGCAATGACGAGGATGGAGGCACGGTTAAAACAGGGCGCATCACTAGATATATATCTTAAATAAATACAAGAGGATCCCCCTTCCCTATCCGCATAATCTTTGGCGCACCCTCTACCAAATCCACGATGGTAGTGCCTTCAGCGCCACATGCACCGCCATCAATCACCAAATCCACTTGATTGCCTAACATCTCATTAATATCCTGCGCATCCACCAAAGGGTATTCTTGATTCGGTATTGCTAAGGTCACGCTCATCAAAGGCTCGTTGAGTTCCATCAAAAGCGCCTGCACGATTTTATTATCGGGTATGCGCAGCCCTATTGTATTGCGCTTAGGTTGCAATAAACGTTTCGGTACTTCTTTAGTCGCTTTCAAAATAAAAGTATAAGGCCCTGGGGTATGCGCTTTTAATAGGCGAAAAGAAGAGTTATCAACGATCGCATAAGTGGCTATTTCAGACAGATCACGGCAAATAAGGGTAAAATGATGACCTTCTTCTAAATGACGTAGCTGGCGAATTCGTTCGAGTGCGCCTTTATTTTCTAGCTGGCAACCAATCGCATAGGCTGAATCAGTGGGATAGATGATAATTCCACCATCCTGAATGATCTTAACTGCCTGTTTTATCAACCGGGACTGAGGGTCGTCGGGATGTATTATAAAAAATTGACCCATCGGGCACCATCCTTAGTTGTAGGGGTCGGCTAGAACTTGTAACATAGCACACCTTTTTGCTAATAGTGTAAAAAAACAATGACGCGTAGACAACGAAAACCACATCCAGAACTGGATGTTACCATCCATACCTTAAGCCACGATGGGCGAGGGATCACGACCATCGAGGGTAAAACAACTTTTGTGCATGGCGCTTTGGCTGGAGAAACAGTGACCTGTAAAGTCACACAGCAGCATCGGCGTTATAACGAGGGGATTGCGACTGTTATTAAAGTTGCAGCACCTGAACGGGTGACGGCACCTTGTCCGCATTTTGGCGTTTGCGGCGGTTGTAGCATGCAACATATGAGTGTTAGCGATCAAATACAATTTAAACAAAAAACATTGCTGGAACAATTGCAACATTTTGGCAAAGTGGTGCCTGAAACTTTACTTGCACCTATTACGGGTGAAGCATGGGGATACCGACGTAAAGCAAGGCTTGGGGTGCGTTATGTTATAAAAAAAGAAAAATTACTGGTGGGGTTTCGGGAAAAATTCAGTAATTATCTGGCTGACATTCAATCTTGTTTAGTGTTACACCCGAGCGTGGGTACGCGGATTACCGCGTTGGCTGAACTCATTGCGAGTCTTAACCAGTATGAACACATTGCGCAAATTGAAGTGGCGGTGGGTGATAAGGTTACTGCATTAGTCTTTCGTCATCTTACACCGTTGCCTGAGACTGACTGCGTCAAGCTTTCTGAATTTGGAAAAGCGACGGGGTTACATATTTATTTGCAGCCTAATTCGCCTGAACAAATTCATCAGCTTTGGCCGGAAAATCAGACTGAACTGCTTTCGTATGCGATACCGGATTATGATCTAACTATGCAATTTCATCCGCTTGATTTTACGCAAGTGAATGCGGAAATTAATTTGCTGATGATTAAACAGGCAATGCAGTTGTTAGCGCCGGGCTCTGAAGATCGAATTCTTGATTTATTTTGTGGGTTGGGTAATTTTACGTTGCCGTTAGCGCGTTTTGCGAAAGAAGTGATTGGGATTGAAGGTAGTGATGTGATGGTGAAACGCGCGGAAATGAATGCGCAATACAATCATATCGACAATGCAAAATTTTACGCGGGTAATTTAATGGAGCCTAACGAACAAGCCTCCTGGATGCAACAGAAGTACGATAAAATTTTGCTAGATCCACCTCGATTGGGCGCCAAAGAAATCATTGAGCATTTTGGAAAATTTGCCGCGAAAAAAATCCTTTATATTTCATGCAATCCGGCAACGTTGGCGCGCGATGCGGGGGAATTAGTCTATACTCACGGGTATAAATTGACGCACGCAGGGGTGATGAATATGTTTGCGCATACGAGTCATATTGAGGCAATGGCGTTGTTTGAAAAGTGATTATAATCGCTTAGGATACCTCTCGTCTTGGGGGCTAGCTATTACCCGCAAATCTTTAGGATTAATACGGGCTTGCTTGGCGAACTCCTTCTCCCGCCCATAAGCGATAATTGAAACACTGTTTTCTAGTGCGGGAGAGGTTTCCTAACGTGAATTGGGAGCAAAAATATGGTCGCAGTCAAACAAAAATTTTCTCATCTGCCTGATGGTAACGTCGATATCGATGTGTGGCTGCAACATATTACTGAAAAACACACCCTACCTAATATAGATCTCATAAAAAGAGCCGCGCTGATAGCAAAAACCGCCAGCCAAGGACTCACCACATTCTATGGCCAACCTTGCCTGGAACAAGGGCTAGAGATGGCGGAAATTTTATTAGACATGAAAATGAATCAAGATGCTGTAGCGGCCAGCATTCTCACAAGCTCCGTCAACGATACGCATTTAACCGTGGAAATGATCAAAGAAAAATTAAGCGAACCCATCGCAAAATTAATCAATGGCGTTAAACAAACAAATGTTATTAATACATTACAAGTCAATACCAATAAAACACGCGATGTCACACAAATAGATCGCCTGCGTAAAACTTTTTTAGCGATGGTATCTGACATCCGCGTTGTTGTGATTAAGCTTGCAGAACGTATCTGCATTATGCGCGGTATTAAAAATATTAATTTTGATGAGCGCAAAAGACTCGCACAAGAAACGCTCGATATTTATGCTCCACTTGCAAATCGTTTGGGGATTGGGCAAATTAAATGGGAGCTTGAAGATCTCGCTTTTCATTATACTGACCCCCTTACTTATAAAAAAATAGCAACCTTTCTATCAGAGCGTCGCGTTGATCGTGAAAAACGTATTCATGAAGTCATCGAATTACTAAAGAATGAATTTTCGGAATCAAATATTAAAGCCGCCATTTCAGGTCGAGCCAAACATATTTACAGTATTTTTCTCAAATCTCAGAAAAAACAATTAGATTATCAATCCATATTTGATTATAGCGCCTTGCGTATATTAGTCCCAACGTTAGATGACTGCTATACAGCATTAAGTATTATAAATAGTCTCTGGAATCATATTCCTGAAGAATTTGATGATTACATTGCCTATCCAAAACCTAATGGTTATCGTTCTATCCATGCTGCTGTCATTGACACAACCGGCAAAAACCTCGAAATTCAGATCCGCACCTATGATATGCATGAAGAAGCAGAACACGGGGTTTCAGCGCATTGGGTGTATAAAGAAGATAAAACGCAGCACGGTGGTTATGAATCAAAAATTACGTTTTTACGACAACTATTAAGTTGGCATAAAGAACTTGCTCAGCATGATGCGGCACCTGATAAAAAATTTCAGGAAATGTTTGAAGATCGTATTTATGTATTCACACCTGAAAATGAAATTATAGATTTACCTAAAGGCGCAACCCCACTCGATTTTGCTTATCATATTCACAGCGGTCTTGGGCACCGTTGTCGAGGTGCAAAAATAGATGGGCATATAGTGCCACTCACTTATGTATTACGCACGGGTGATCGCGTTGAAATAATCACAACTCAACATGGAACACCTAGCCGTGACTGGCTAAAAAAAGATGCGGGCTACATTACGACTGCACGCGCACGTGCTAAAATAGCTCACTTTTTTAGGGAACAAGATATAGGTCAGTATATTGAAACAGGAAAACATGCTTTAGAGCGAGAATTTTCTCGAGCGGGCATCCAGCAAATCGATATTCAAAAAATTGTATCGCTCTTTAATTTTAAAAATGCCGATGCGCTATTTTCATCAATAGGTCACGGAAACATTAAAGCCGCGCAAATTGTACATACACTACAACGCGAAACGCATCCTGAGACAGAAACTATTCCGACTGTTGAAACCTATGCAAAAACTGCGCCTACTAAAAAAACCTATTTTCAAATCAACGGCATTGATGATTTACTCACGCGCGTTGCAAAATGTTGCAAGCCGATTCCGGGTGACACAGTCATCGGTTATATCACACAAGGCCGCGGCGTCTCCATCCATCGAAAAGATTGCAACAACATGTCTCATTTAACACCTGAGCATGATAGCCGACTCATTGAAGTTAACTGGGATAATAAATATTTAGGTGCTTATTTTGTAGATTTACAAATTCGCTCTCATGCGCGAGACGGCCTACTAAAAGAAGTAACCGCGTTGTTTGCTAATGCAAAAGTAGATTTAGTTGCGATGAATTCTACGATAAATAAAAAAAATAACACGTTGTTTATTGTAATGACAGTGCAGATCCATGATATTAAGGAATTGCAGAAGTTAATTCAACACATTAGTCAAATGGACATGGTTTATGATGTGAAGAGAGTGAGTGAATAACTTAACTTTTTAATAGGTGTTGTTGCTTTATTCGTGCCCGAGCGGCCTCACTTTCTTCATTAATAAGATATCACCCTTTTTTTCGATGGCTTCTATCTATATTGTTGAAAATTACAACTGTCATATTCTTACCATCAGGTCCCTGCACACAGCGAGACATTCCCCACAACCGCAGACGTCCTATAATTTTTATTTTAAATTTACTTGGATCTTTGCATGACGTCTTAACACCTGATATACCTCTAGAGCCCGGTGATAATAGTCTACCTGATGCTAACGCTTGTTGACATCTAGCGCCTTCTTCCGAAGTTAGATTAACATTGGGATCAATAAAACCTTTTATATTTCCATGCTGGCCTATTGGAATAAGATCATCTAGCTTTACTTCGAGCTTAACTTCAGATTCTACTGGATGAACAGGATTTTTCATTCTTTTGTCATGTGCAAAAGAACTCTTGCTCATTGCTTCTATAATTTTTTCTTTTACGTCCGGCGATAAAATACACTCAGCACCCTGTGCATTTGATTTAAATTCTTTTATTTTACTTTCAGGTTTTGTCGTGATTTCTTTGTAATTGGGCACATCAATGCTTAGCTTGTTAAGCTCTTTTAAGATCGCAACAACAGCAGAATCCGGTGTTCGGTCTCCTAAACATGAAAGATAGCTACCTATTTTTTCAGCACATGATTTATATTGCTCTACAGTGTTCGCCTGCATAAACATAGAATAGATCACACCCAAATAGGTTTCTTCATTTTTGAAATGATTATCTGAACTTCGTGCTTTTATAAAAGCTTCTTTTGCCAAATCAAATTCACCTAATCGATAATGAGCTATACCAATCAAATAATACAAAGATGCCGATGGCGTTACATTCACATAACTCAGCGCGTACATCAGAAACTTTTTTTGATCATCATGATCATGGTAAAAATTCATTAACATACCAAATAATTCTTTAGATCTCGCTCCAGCATGATAAGCTCGCTCACAGCATATAACTGCTTCTTTTTTTTGATCCGCTGAGCCAAGCATCCACAAACAAGACGCTTTAACAATTAACCCAACGGGGGACTCTGGATTTATCTTTAACACCCGATCGCAAAAAGTCATTGCTTCTACAATATTACCACTTAACTTTTCTAATCTGGCATATAATTCTAATGCGTTATAATTATTAGGTTCAAGAGTTAGAAGTTGTTGTAGAATATCCCTCGCCTCATCATATTGATCATTATTAAATTTAATAATTGCGCCATCAATAGAAAGCGGCTCAACAAGTCTGGAAGGTCCCAACAACTCAGCAAAAATACTAATTTTTTGATCGTTACGGCCAGGAATAACATGTTTTTCATATGCTTTTTTATATTTTTCAGCAAGATCACGGCATTCTAGAGCATCATATAATTTATAGATTGCGAATAGATAATTTGGATCATTATAAAACAGAGCGTCATATTTGAGCAGGAACTCTAACGCTGCTTGCGGGCTTTGCAGCCGAGTTATCAATAACCTTGCTAAATAAAGCAAACATGTTAAATCGTTTTTGCTATAAATGAGCGCCTTTTCATAATAATATTTTGCTTCTTCAGTCAATCTTTTTTGCTGATGAAAGTCACTCGCATTATCGGCGTCATCATTTTTCTTCATTCCAGCATTTAAATATAAAACGTAATAAGCTTCCATCAGTTCAGGGGTACCTGAATATTCATTTAAATAATCACCAATATAATCTAAAATCAGCTTAACATAATGATCTGTTAATGTTGCATCTTTAGAGCATGCAATCATATTCGTCAGCGCTTTTATAATGAGTCCCGCGTGATCGATATTTTTTAGATATGACTTGATCTTTGTATCCAACTTATCTCTTTCTGCAATATATATTATTTTCCAAACTTGAAAAGCAGCTGCGTACTGCCGCATTTCCATATAAGAAAAACCAAGTAATTCTAAAACACTTAACTTACTTTTTTCATTATGCTTTTGATAAATGGGCTCTAATAACAATATCACCTGGTTATATTTTTTTTTCGTCATCATTTTTAGCGCATTCGCGACAATTCTCCGCTCATTTTGAAATACGGTATTGCACGACTTTTTCTCTTCTAACAGCGAAGTTATGGACTGAAAATGCATCATAACTTATCGCCTCTGTGAGCTTGCTGTACCTGTGCTCGCTGAGGTGCTTGCTTTTGGCTCGGAGGGAACTGTCGGTACTGGTTTGTGTAATTGCGTGCTGCAAAAAATACTACGAACAGTATATTTCTCTGGCACTATAGATGTTTCACTTTTAACTTCAGGCTGCGGCAATCCAATCGCATGATGTGGATCCGTGACTTGCTTAGATTCACTTTGTTTATTTTTGGACTGCAATTTGGTTAGTGAAGCTAAATAGGCACTCACATCATTAATATTAGTTAGATCATTCTGCTGCTGATAAATAGCTAATTCTTTTTCTGCACAAGCTATCGCTAATTTAATATATCCTCTACTTTGAAACACATAAGCTAAATTATCGTAAATTTTAGCAAGAAATTCAGACGGGTTTTCCCCAAAATAATCTTTAGCCACCTTTAGAGCTTTATGATAATATTTTTGAGCCCAATTATAATCACCTAAATGAAAGCAAACTGTAGCTAAATTACAATAACTATCTGCAATGTAGATATCTTTAATTTTATAACGCTTAAAAAACGCAGTCTTAATTTTTATCGCTGACAAGTGATATTGCAACGCATGATCTAAATAACCTAACTCACAGCAGACCATGCCTAAAAAATTACACGTGACTGAAGCATAATAAAAATGGTTAGGTTGCTTATCTGCAAACACTAAATCACTTTTGAGTGCGTATCTGTGATAGAGCAAAGCCTTCCGCAACGAATCTACATCATTTTGAGCTGTGCCTGTACGGTGATAGACATTCCCCAGTCGGTTATAAGCAATTGAAACGCCAGAATGCGACTGAAGTCCGTATTGTCTTAACGTATGGTCAACATGGGCTTGTATTTCAACAAGCGTATCAAACCCTGGAGTCTGAGGATCGTAACATGTAGGCGGATCTATTAAATCGTTTGGTAAAAATTGAGCAGCTTTTAAATTTTTGTCATTCAGTGCTGAAAATTCTTGTGGGATAAAAAAGCAATGCAACAAATGATTAATGACTTTCTGAGTGCGCGCTTGCTCATGATCTAACTCTAGATAAAACTGTTCTCTGGTGTTCACTGTGTATTTTCTCCTCGTTTTTATAT
>DHJK01000042.1:20516-39455 GCA_002404295.1 Legionellales bacterium UBA4722 | reverse complement strand
GCTCGCAATGACGGCTTTGATTTGAGAGAAGTATGTGAAGTAACTTTAGATTGCTTTTTAAGTACAGTAATAAAAAAAGGATACTATAATGAAAAACCCAATGGTATATATTATGACTAATAAGCCGCAAGGTACGTTATATACAGGCGTGACCAGCAATATTTTCCAACGTACATTTCAACATAAAAATAAGGATACTCCTGGGTTTACCAGTCGTTATAATTGTAACTTGCTTGTATATTACGAAATATTTTCTAATATGTTTGATGCAATTGCTAGAGAAAAACAAATTAAAGCGGGTTCTAGAAAGCAAAAAATATTGTTGATTACACAGATGAATCCTCGCTGGAGTGATTTATATGAAACACTGTAATACTAGCGCATTGCTTTTGAACTTGATTACTTCGCTCGCAATGACGGCTTTGATTTATGTAGAATTCATTAGAATAGATCAGCTTATAATAATTCAATATTTACAAAATTCCAATAATGACGTAATCAGGATCTAGAATGCGCCAAATCAATTCTCAAGGCTTTACCCTTCTAGAAGTTTTAATCAGCTTAGTTCTCTTATCATTCATTTTATTAGGCTTCGACGAAATGGAAATTTATTCCCTACGCTCAACATGCGCAGCCTATTATTTCCATTTAGCAACCGAACAACTAAATTCGATGATAGAACGTTTGCATACCGTTGGTATGCGTCCTTCGATCAACGAACAAATTGAAATCTGGAACTCACAGAATAAACAACTATTACCAGCAGGTGAGGGCGAAGTCATCGGTAACTATCCTAATTATACAATAACAGTTTACTGGGGCGACGCACCGCACATTTGCCAAGAAATACACATAGGTCAATCCGGTTGCATCAAACGGAGTATTATTCTATGAAAGGTGCCACATTAATCGAACTCATGTTGGCACTCTTTATCAGCACCCTCATTCTAAGCAGCTTAATCGAAGTATACATAGCAACCCAATCAATCAGCCAAACGCAATGTGCATTAAGTACTATTATGATCAATAGCCATATCGCATTTAATTTTTTAAGATCAGATTTAAAATCAAGCACTGAAAATAAAGTACAGCCATTTTATGATGCAAAAATGAAAGAAACTTCAATGGGATTCACGGTGCAGAATGTAGCGACACATGCAGTAAATTCATATTTTGTAGATAAAACAATGAGAATAGACGATCGTGGTGAATCTATATATGCATTATATCAACTTGACACTGAAAAACATAAACGAGAATTAGTCGAAGGTATTAATGATATGAAAATCCAATATACTATTCTAAAAAATAATAAAATTATTGAAACAAATGCAGATGAAATTAATAGCGAATCAAAGATTATTGGAATAACTATTATGCTAACTTTTTCATCCCTAAATGAATTCGCACTGCAAAAAAATGAGTTTATCTATGTATCACTTTAATCCTTATGGTTCTCAGCAAGGCATAGCATTGTTGATCGTATTGGTATTTATGCAGGTTTTTGCATTATTAGGATTGTATTCTATTTCAGAAAGTATATTATTGCAGAAAATGAGTGAGAGCGAATTTGCTGATTTTCACAATACTGCTTAAGATATACCTCTCCCGTAATTACGTTCAGTTTTTTTGTGGGAAACTTTGGGCGGGAGAAGTATATCTTAAGCAGCGTTTGGCTCTTTATCGTGAACGCTTACTCAGAAAAAGACCAAGCTTCCCAAGCCGACATTAAAGGAAAATATAATCCTAACTGTATAGGCCGCTGATCTAGACCGCGAATAGCTTTAGCATAGTGTCCTAACTGACTAGCATATTTCGATTTTTCTTTGCTTATAAAGTCATTTAAATTATCTTCATCATTCAGTGCAGCCGTTTTATAATCAATAATCCATCGCACCCCAGATTCATCTACAAACGTCCTATCAATCACCACTGATTTAATCTGATTTTCAATGATCACAGTCAAAGGCAACTCACTTTGAGCCTCCTGATGCGGCTTGATAATCCACTGTCCTCGTGGATCAATCAACGTATTTTGAACAGCACTTAACACCCGATCTAACGCCATCGGCAAATGAATAGGTAACATCCCTAATTGCACAAGATGATTTTTACAATAATTCATTTTTTGCTCTAGCGGCTGAGACTCCCACCAGGCAGCCCCTTGCAAACAAATTTGCTGTAAAAGTTGATGCAAAAATATCCCGATATATTTAGGATTATTATCAACTAATTGAAACCCCGATTTTTTATTATGATAAGTAATCTCGTCTGCTAGATGCAGCTCTTTAACTGGATTCGTCCATTCCAAACTAAGACGATTTATTTTTTTCATCACTTTGACTATCGGTGTAGCAGTCACAAAATCTTGCTCGTTATAATTAATCCTATGAAACTGAGAATCAGATTTATTCATTATTTCTGTTGAAACAGAATTCCAAAGTTTATCTAATAAACTATTAGCCGCGGGCGTAGAAATTTTACCTTTATCCTGCTGCAACGAGAAAAACAAATGTAACCGTTTTTTAGCTCTAGTCGTTGCAACATATAACAAACGCGCACTTTCATAATCACTTTTTATAGCATGCTGCCGTTTAATGTAATCATAAATAGAATCGCTAGCATTGCCTGTCGCATGTATAGGCGCAATCAATAAAGCATTATGCTGTCCAGACCGTGGGCGTTCCATCCATAATAATAATTGTTTATCATCATTAGGTGATTTTCGTTCCAAATGCGGAAGAATAACAGTATCAAATTCAAGTCCTTTCGCATTATGTATGGTCATGATTTGCAATGAATTATCGGCTTGATTATTCGGTGTTGCAAATAATCGGCTTACATATTGTTCTAATTCATCTAAATTAGGTATCTCACCACTTCTATCTAATTTTTCTAATAATTTAAAATAAGCAGCAGCATCATCTAAATCACTGGCTGTAGCAGTGCAAGCAGGGCCGCCTAATAAAAGCCAGGTACTTTCAAGCCAAGCGCGCAATGGAAATCGATGACGATCTGCGATCTTAGTTTGTAGGATTGGCATAATACGTGCTAATCGTCCTTGACCTTCAATGCTGAGTGTTTGGATGACCGCATTTTTTTGCAATTGCTCCCAAACAGTATGATTGGGATGATCACCCACAATAAGCAATAAGTCACTTAATTCAAGCCCACACCAAGGTGCACGCAGGATGGCAAACCATGCTATTCGATCAGCAGGATGCAACAAAGCACGTGTTAATGACATGAGATCCTGAATAACAGGACGAGTCGTTAACGGGTCAATATCAATGGCTTTATAAGGCAATTCTGCTTTTTTTAAAGCAGGAATAATCGCAGCCAGATGTGTTCGTGAACGAACAAGAATTGCGATAGACTCTTCAGGATTTTCTTCTTTGAGTTTTTGAATTAACTCTACAATACTATTTGCTGCAGCCGTTTCTTCAGGATTAATATAAGTGTGTAGTGTCACAGCGGTTGCATCGTGCGTCTCTAATGTTGCAATACTAGGACTATAGGAAACAGCACCCGTAGCAATATCTTCATAAGCAGGAAAAATCTTAGGAAAATGTTCGTTCACCCAATTAACAATACCGGGTACTGAACGAAAATTAACAGACAGTGTCAGCGGCTCTAATACAATATGATTTAAACCAGAATGCCGTGCCCGTATAAAGTAACCCACTTCAGCTTCTCTAAAGCGATAGATAGATTGCATGGGATCGCCTACCACAAAAAGAGTACGACCATCATTGTGTGTCCAACCTGCTGTCAGTTTTTCAATTAAACGATACTGACTATTCGATGTATCTTGAAATTCGTCAATGAGTATATGCTGTAGTTGGTAATCAATCGCTAAAATCAAATCGGTAGGTGCTTCATCGGTTCCCAAAGCAGCTAATGCGCCTTGTGCACTTTCTATATAATCAATTTTACCCCGTTGCTGAAATACTAATTTTAACTGAGCGACGACTACTCGCAAAACCTGATGCAAAGCATCTAATAGCTGCCATTGTGCCTCTTGATATTGGCATTCAGGGGTTAGCCGGAGCTCAGACATGGCGGGTATTAATTCAGGGTATGATTGCAGCTTTAGAGTTAAATCTGTCATGCGCTGTTTCATAGCATCAAATAAATTCTTTTCATAAGGGTTTTTGCTGCTGGTTGCGGCTGGGAACCCAATTGTTTTATTGAATTGTTTGCGCCATTGACATTCTTTGGTGAAAAGTAATTCCCCTAAGCCCAGCCATGCGGTTTTCTCAGAAATAGTGACGCCGGGTAGGTTGATAAAATTAGCACAGTCATTAATGGATGATTTAACATTTTCTTTTATTAAATTAGTAGCCGCAAAATTTGCTAAATCCATAAGTTCAGCAATGTGTTTTTTCGGGAAATTTCTTTCCAAATTTACTAATGCATCAATAACGACATTCGCTAGGTGTTCTTCTAATTTTTCACGTAAATAGGGGTCATTGGCATTAAGGGTAATATAAGGTAACCATTGATCCCGTTTTTTAAGTAGATTGATAAGTAAACTCTCTACTTTATTTAAGTCATTATCTAAATGCATGAGTAATTGTGCAATTGCATTTGACCAATCCGTATCGTCTTCTAAGTACATTAAAAATTCTTTGACTGCCGCGCGATATAATGCGGTGGAGTCTTCTGTAATTTCAGGCGGCGCTCCGAAATTTGATAAAATAGGTAATTGTTTTGTTAGATAGGCATTAAATGAATCTATAGTTTGAATACGTAAGCGATTAGGATTTTCAAGTAAATTCCAGTCTAGTAACTGATTGCGTTGCAAAGCAGCCTTTGCCAAATTCCAGGTTGTTTTGGCATGCACTGATTCAGGCTGAGGCATTTCCGATGCGTTTTTTAACGCATTAATGATCCGCGCCCGCATTTCTGCGGAAGATTTTTTAGTAAACGTGATGGCCAAAATTTCTTCTGGTTGTTTTACTTGTGCGAGTAATACCAAAAAACGCTGAGTTAACAGCTCTGTTTTGCCAGAACCCGCAGGTGCTTGGACAATGAATGATTTTGCAGGATTTAAAGCTGCTTGGCGCTGGTCTTGGTCTGCTATAGGGTTCATGTTAAAGGCGTCTGTTATGATTGTAAAAGACATTATATGGAAGCGCCAGGAAGGTCAAGTTTTTCTCAACGTAACTGATATCCCAGCTGAATGAAATAGCTGTTATTGACGAAATGGTCGTGGTGATGTTGGGAGTGAGGGTAAAGGTTTCAATGCAGATGAGGGTGTTTTGAATAGGTTTACTTTTAAAGCGACGAAATTGAGCGCAGCTACAAAAGCGCCTGCTGTTGCTGCGGCAACCACAGGTGGAACTTCGGGTAACTCTTGGCTAGCTGCGCGTCCATAATATGCACTAGTTCCTCCCGCTCGTATCATTAAGAGTGTCGATGAACAACCCAAAGAGAGAGCTAACGTTCTTTGATTCATTTTTTGCATTCGATTCAATTCGGGTGCTGATTCTTTTTCCGATACTACGCAATTTTCTATGTTTGTAGCTGTTTCTTTTATAATATGCTCTAGTTTGATAAAGCCAACTATAAATTTAAAAAATGAGTATAAACAAGATATCACAATAGCTGCGGTTTTAGCCTGCGCTGTCGATAAGCCCGTGAACATTTCTTTAACCATATCTAAACACTTATCTCTAAATAAGAAATATCCTACAACACCTACTGTAGCCATAACTGCAACTATAATGAAAAATTTTACAGGTTCTAAAATAAGATGTACTGTAGATGCAGATTTTAACTTGTGCCAATAGTCAGTAAGTTGGTCTTCCGTTAAGTTGCCTATGATGTTTTTAATAGTACCAAAGAATGCCGCTGCATAAAGACAAAACACACCTGCTGTCATAAGGTTCATCAAAGTGATCGTTGTGCTAAGGGTAAGTGATGCAGCGTAGTATTTTTGTAACCCATAATAAGCAAGACCAGCATTACAAGCACCTGCCACAAAGCCAGCTGATATGCCTATAAAGATCACAAAGAAAATCTGAGTGCCTGAAAGAGGTCTATATGTACCTGTAGTGGAATCTTTGACTTGCCAAAATCGACCCATATAGATATTTTTAAGAAGTTGATATAAATCATTTTTAGCAAGGCGATAACCAAAATACAGCCCTGATATACCAACTAATATATGGAATGGTCCTGCAATAGCCAATCCTACTAAGAAATAACCAGCAAGGGTGGTGCGAGCGTCAGGGAACATATTGCCACTGGCAACCCCTCTCGCTATCTTTTCAAGCCAATTTTTCCCTTTTCGTGTTTTATTTTTTTCTTCTTTTTTTATTTCTGTGAGACCTTTTATTAGGCGATAACTATAATGCTTTTCAGTGTTCGACGCCGGCTTTTTTTTAATTCTCTTTTTTATTCCCAGTTCTTCAACAAAATGATGAATACGATGTTTTAAAGTAGGCATTTCTTTATAATAGCCAGCATCTTTATGGGATGTTGCTTGTAAATCTATAAAATAGTCAAATAAACATTCGCTTAATTCTCCTGCGCAATAGACTCCTTCTGTCGTTCTGAGAATACGAAGAATATCACGGAAAACTTTTTCTGGTTTACGATCAATTTTAGCAATGCAATCTATTAAGGAAATAAAATTTGTGTATTCAAATTCATTGATATCTAGCATTTCCCATGCTAAACGGGGTGCATGTTTTCCATCATAAGCTTTATGGGTAAGGAGATTACGTCGACTACTAATGGATGACTTTTCAGTGTGGATTTTTTTTAGGGTATTAATAAGCGCTTCTGTAAATTTAGGATTTGTGCGCTTAATTCTCAAAATACGGTTTTTTTTAAAAGGTAATTCATTAAGATGAGCGGTTGATGTACCCGTTATGTCAGTATAAGCCCAGGTTCCATCTCCCACATCACCATAAATCCCAAACTCTAACTTATCTTTGCCTTTGTCTGTCTTTATTAAAATAGGTGTTTGCTGTTTTTCTGCTTTAGTGAAAATGTCAGGATTTATTTTTTTTCTTTCATTTGTTGCTATTAAAGCAAGGTCACAGCCACCCTGTACATAATGCAAATAATTCGCAACAATGTCCTGATAGGCTTGATTTTCCTCTGTTGATACAGATAGATGAGGCATGCTAATATCGCTCTAATTGCTGGTTAGGTGTATTGAAAGGCGGCAGCCTCCATTTGATTGACTATTATTATGCCATTTCGCTCCCTGAAATGCCAGCAATTTCGGATATCAATGATGATCCGCTATCCTACAAAAAGCCTGTAACTGACAGTAACTACATGTTTCAATTTCACTTTTAGGATCCACTTCTGCATTGCCTTCGATAAAATCACGACCCAGTTTTTCTAATATATGTTGCCAGCTTAGAATCTGCTGATCCCACGAGCGGCCTTCGCTATAATTTGTCTCAGCTAAAGGTTTAATGGCATCAGTTTCAATATTTTTTTTGCTAATGCCTTTTAATGTCAACCCATCCGGATTGATTTCAGCAAAGGCAATGCTTTCAACAGAAGAGTCAGCTGTGATGCAATATAAAGGCAGTTGCGGTTCATCCAATCTGTCTCCGAACCAATTCTTTATGGGATTATATTTTCCAGTTTTATAGTCAATGAGTAAATGGCTGCCGTCTTCTAATTCGTCAATACGATCGATACGCACTTTGATTGGAAGATTAGAAACAGTGATTAAACGTTCCTCTTCTTGTGCAATCACCTTAAAGGGCGGACGATTTTTTTCTATGATTTGCCAATTCCATAACAGATTCTGTAATCGTTCGACTTCTAAAGAAAAATATCGCGAGGGAGAGAGTTCATGACCTGTGACTAATTGAATAGCTTGTTTAACGACGGCAGCCAAAAGTTCTTTTAATTCAACTTCAGCATAATTTTGCAAATTCTCTGACGTTTTTATTTCTAGCCACGTTAGTTCAAGTGCTTTATGCGCTATTTTACCACGATCCTGTGGTTTTAAACCTAGAGTGATGGATTCCAATGGTTTAGCGTTTAATCGAATTTCTGCGAACGCTTTAAAAGGACAAGCGGCTTGTAGTTTGAAAATGCTAGCACCACCACTCTGATTATCATTTATGATGACCTCAGGTGCCTGTGTGTCTTGTAGCGTTTCAATAAGTTGACTTTGCCTACAGCTTTCAGCAAGTGATGAAAATTGACTTAAATTAAGTTGTTCAGCAGATATCTCTGTTAAATCACGTATTAATGGACTAGTCCGTAATTCACAGCCTGCATCAAGCTGTGCATGACTAAAAATGATATGGCGTGTGCATTCGATTAACTGTTCAGTTAACCGTTTGCTATATTCAAATTCATGTTCCGCAGTAGAATGCGGCATTTTTAAGTTAGCTTGCAATCGGTGAGGAATAAAAGGATTTGGCTTTGCGCTGGGCGGCCACGCGCTATCATCAAATCCAATTACCCACGTATGATCAAAAGGAAGTGAAATCGCTTCAAGCACCCCTAAAATTTGCACTGCAGCACCTGTACTTTGCGGTTGAAATACTACATTGGAGGTAAGTCGCGTTAAATAATGCAAAGCATTTTGATAATTTTTTTTAGGTAGTAATGTATCAAATGCTCTATATTCGTCGAGCAATTCTAACCATCGCTGCACAATTTGATATTCTTGGCTATTTATACTTCGCTCACCCGGCCAGCCTAATAGACTCAGTGCCTCAATAAATACAGCAATCCATTCATTAATAGGAAGTATAGTAGGTTGTTGACGCAGTAAAATCAGAAAATTTTCCAGCCGTTTTGCAAGTCGTGGACAGCTGATATACAAGTGTAATTTTTCTTGCGTATTAATTAATTTTTGCAAGCTACTATCCGTGTAATTTGCTTTACGTAAACGAGCATCAAATTGTGCACGTTTTAGTTGTTCATATTCCGCATCACCTAAAAAAGGTGAAAGGAGCAAGCTGCTTATATTTTCTGAAGTGATTGTTTGTTTATTCAAGCTTAATAATTGTAACGCAGCATGAATAATAGGGTAGGTTGCCAAACTTTTCCCAGCCGTAATATTGAAGGGTTGTGAAACACAATCCAAACTATAAAGCTGACCTTCACAAAAAACTTCTGAAAAAATTGCGGAGACAGTGTCACGTTTTTTCTCTAAATTGGGCACCACGCAGCCTATGGTGAGCGTTGCATCGCTTTCCATTAACGCTTTTGCCCAGCGTGCCATCATGCGGATTTCTGTTTCTTCATCAGCCAAGCTGATGCGCTGTGTTAAAGGAGCAGCGTGATGCGCGTAAGTATCATGAATGATTTCACTGCCCACTTGTTCACAACAAGCAAATAAATATGTTTGTAGCGGTGAAAATTCAGTGAACCCCGCTGTCATAATATGTTTTGATGGTTTTATATCCTGTGCCAGAATTTTTTCACAAATAAGCTGCATTAAACTATTCGCATCTAGCCAATTATTTTCTATACATTTATTTTGAAAATAAGTGGCCCATAATGAAAATGTATTACTATCATCGGTGGATGCTAAAGCAGGATGACTTAAATCAACTTGCCATTGCTTTAAAATACCCCATGCTGATTTTGCAAGCTCAGCCGTGTCTGACAATTGCAGTAATGCTTCATTCGCGGGGAATTTTTGTAATATTTCTTCCCAAAGAACAAGTTCTTGTTGTGCGGTTAATAAAAAAGGTGTTGCAGCATGGATTTTTTCAGCCGAATAATGATGCCATAGATTTTGTATCCAGCTTGTAATAGGTAAAATCGTGACACTAGCCCAACAAGACTTACCAGAGTCTATTTGTACTTGATTATATTTTTTTAATAATGAAGCAGAAAGACGTCGATTCGGTGTTAATAAAGTGGTGTTAGCATCCAACTGTTCAATCACTGCTGATCCCTGCTGTTTTTTTGTTTTTCATTAGGGTGAGCAGGTGATATTTTAGAAAATATAACATCTACTTGTAAACCAATGCCGTTTGCAGGTGTGCTCAAGTGAGTGTTTGCATGGTGTAGTTCTGCAATTTGTTTAACTATCGCAAGCCCCAATCCACTCCCTGTTTGAGCGGTGCCAAGTATGCGGTAAAATCGATCGAATACCCGCTCATGTAATTCTGCAGGAATGCCAGATCCTGTGTCTGTGACGCGTAATATAATAGAACCATCTTGATCAATGATTGCGACAGTTACTGCGCCCTGAGATGGTGTGTATCGAATCGCATTATCCACAAGATTACGAATCAAAATCCCAAGTGTAATAGTATTTCCCATGATCATATCTTCTGCTGGCGGTGGCGCTAACTCGATATCAATATTTTTTTCTAGAGCAATCGGTGCGAGGTAAGTTAAAATTTCTGTCGTTAATGAATGTAAATGAAAAGGATGCATATCATTTAAACTTTCTTCTCCTCTAAGGCTGCTTAAAGTAAGCAACTGAGTGACAACATGAGAGCAACGGTCTACGCTTTGTACTATTTTAATAAGAGCGTGCTGATGAGATTCTTCATCGTTTGTTTTTAATGCAACTTGTGCTTGAGTTTTCAAGGCAGCGAGAGGCGTTCGCAGCTCGTGCGCCGTATCAGCTACAAAACGCTTGTTACGTTCAAAGGTCAGTCTTAAGCGTTCGAGTAAGTGATTTAACTCATCGACAAGGGGTTTGATTTCTATAGGTATTTTATCTAAATTAATAGGATCTAAGTGTGCAGAAGCTCGATTAGAAATTTGATTGCTTAGACGCGTCATTGAACGTAATGCGACGCCAATGATTAACCAAATCAAAATAGCAAAAATGGGGTAAGTAATGAGGGTTACATAACTATTATTACGTGCAATAAGATCAGTGAGCTTATTGCGTATTTCAGCTTGCTGTGCAACCACTATTTTTGTTCCGGTGTTTTCATCTTTACCTGCATAGACTCGCCAATCATTATTTTGAATTCGAATATCACTAAATCCAGTAGGTGTGTTTTCTAGTGAGGCGGTTGTAGTATTAAACGAATGTAAAATAAGCTTGCCATCACTGCGCCATATTTGATACATCAAATTGGGTGTATTTGTATTGGTTAAATAAGGGGTGATGATTTTTTTAGTCGTGGCATCCAGCCTTGCAAAGGCATTTAATTTTTTAATAAAAATGTAATTATCTATTAGTTGTTCGTCTAGATACGGTTTAATAATTTGTTTATCAAGCAAGTAGTTGCCTATTGCAGTAATAGACGACGCCACTGTAATCGCAACGATTAAACTTACAAATAAGAAACGTCGTATCGAATGGATCATGGGGTATCTTTACTTTTATCGATCATATATCCGATGCCTCGGATAGTTAGAATGAAATCATTTCCCAGTTTTTTTCGTAGGTTATGAATATGCACCTCTAAAGCATTGCTATCGACTTCTTCACCCCAGCCATAAAGTGATTGGGTTAAACTTTCACGGGATAATACGCGACCCACATTTTCTAATAACTTATGAAGTAAAGCAAACTCACGTCTGGATATGTTAATTGCTTCATTATTCAATGTGACTGTATGTGAAGCTGGATCGAGAATAATATTACCATGAGAAAGTGTGGATTCAGCACGAACATTAAAACGTCTTTGCAAAGCACGTATACGAGCACAAAGCTCATCAAGGTCAAATGGTTTTACCAAATAGTCATCGGCACCGCTGTCTAATCCTTTAATTCTATCTTCAATAGATTCGCGAGCAGTTAAAATAATGACAGGCGTGGTATTCCCACGCTCACGAAAATTTTGTAGTACTTCAATACCCGATAATTTAGGCAAACCAAGATCAAGCACAATGACCTCAAACTCTTCAGTTTGTAACGCTTGATCGGCACTCGCACCATCTTTTAACCAATCGACAGTGTAGCCATTCTGGGTAAGACCTGCAGACAGGCCATCACCTAATAATTCATCATCTTCAACCAAGAGTAAACGCATGTTGCTTGGCTCCTACCTATAGCAGTTAAATAACAAATTTAGCTGTTTTGGACGAAAATAGCAAATATAAAGCACCCATCACTCGTCGCTATGCGCCGATCTTTCCCACAAGGGGAGAAGTTACTAAGCAGTATTCGCTTGAGTGCCTTCATCTTTTTTCAGGACAATCGTACTTCGCGCATCACTTACTAACTTAAACATAAGCTGATTAAAGTATTCATATTCTGCAGGTTGTAAATAATTTTTAGCAATAATAAGCTGCCGAGCAACGCGGATAGTATTTTTATCATGCGTATAAGTACTTTGATAACTACCCGCGGGGTTGGTTAATACGACATTAAGCGGCATTGTACTGCTTTGATAGTGAGTCGGTAAGTGAATAGTGTAATGCCAAGTTAATACTGCAGGCATTAACATAGCAGGGTAAAGGCGCTTCGTATAAGTCACAAAATGCCTCAATTGGCTAGGTGAAAAATAATCAATACCGCAGGGTACGGTTAAATATATAGATTGATTCAAATTAAAAGCAAAAGGGGTTTTCCATTGAATTTGAGTCATCATATCATGATTCAAGTCATGAGGATTACTGCTAGAAATCATCCCCGTTCCACCTTCAGGAGTATCTGCTAACAGGCTGTCAGCCAATTTTTGCATAGAGACAGCATTGTTCATAATGCCTCTCATTTTATTATTAATAATGCCTGTGGTTTTTATAACACCTTGTCCCACAATCTCACCATTATCTTGCAGTGTAATTTGGCTGTCTAAATTATATTGGTTATCTTCCGGCTTTCCCATGGGGATATTCACTGCTTCACCTTTTTTGGAACCGATGACAACGAGTTTATTGAGCAAGCTTTTATCTAACACACCAAAGCTCGCAGTTTGATCTGTTGGATTTGCAAATAGATTATATTCCGGTAAATATAGAATGGCATGGTTAAACTGCGCAGGCGTTGGCACTGGCAATTGAGTAGCTAGATCACCCCAATTCACTAATACCGTATATGATTTGATATCGACTGCTTTTAATAATGCTTGTAATAAGGTGGCATAGTCTTTGCAATCGCCATAGCCATTATTTAAAATTTCCGTTGCAGAATGTGGCGTATAAGCACCCGCTTCATTAAACGAGAGTTGTACATAATGAATATGTGCAGTTGTCCAGTTGTACAGTGCTTTTGCGGCAGCTAGACCCGTCTGATTACCTGCAATTTTTTTAGCAAGCGCTTGAATTTCAGGCGTTACTGAGCTTTTATTGTTAGCTAACTGATAATAAATGCGTCCTAATTCATCCCATGACTTATTTGTAGAGGCAACAAACAGCGATTGAAAATCAACTTCATCTGTCATGCCCACTTCTTCCGATTCAGCTAGTTTATTTACTAACCACGCGTGAATAATCGTTTCATGCGGTGTTTGTGTAGTCGTGATTTGATAATTTCCACGTTTACCCCACTGCAAGTTGAGTGTGCTCGGTTTATGAATGATGACCTCTTGCCGTGTGATGGCTGCTTCAAAAGCAGGTACTTGCATGATCATAATGCCGAAGGGGTCTGGTTTAAAACGGGTCAGTTTCCAGTGTGTTACACGCTGGCTGCCGGGTTGCAGTTTTGGAAAAATAACCGTAGTGATCATGCTATTTGTAAAACCGGAGGCTGTGATTGAAAGTGGGCTAGGGCGGGTATAGACGCTATTCGCGGGTAATTGAATACGTTTACCATCGGGTTGTATGATGTAGCTTTCAATTAATTGTACGCGTTCTTTATCGGGGAAAAATCCCATTTGTTCATTGGCGAGCATATCAACACCTAAGGGTGTTAATGCGGTTTTCTTATTTACTATTTCAACGTCATATGTTTTATCTGGGTGTAGCTGCCAAGTTTCTTGCAGCAGGTCAGTTCTATAGTTGGTAGTCTCTGCGTAAATAGTGGGAGAAATGAACAGCGTCATTAAAGTAATGAAAATTGCCATGTAGCGAATCTTCAGATTATTAAGCATATTCAAATCTCGCATCGATCAAAGGATGTCCATCTTATGCTGTTTTACGAGGGCAGGCAACCGCATTTGGATTTTAAATGAGAACGCACCCTAGGCGATAAGTTAAGGCATAGAGTTGAATAGTTACTCGTATTTGAGGAGATTAAAAGGTCTAAAAAACTCAAGCACAGCAGGATTGAGTATAAATGAAATATTATAAGGGTGCTCGGCATACCATTTTTTGATAGGCAACTGTTCGATGAGTTTATCGACAGTATTTGCAATATTACCTAGTAAAATCAATTGTACATTGGGATTTTTTTCATATAGAAAATGAAGTACGTGCTTTATAAAAGGTTGCCATGCTTTAGCATCTTTGCGCACGGCTGTTGATTGTAATACCAGTGAAGTGTTTAATAATAAAAATCCATGTGATAGAAAATGATTGAAAAATTCAGAGTTGGTTTTTATGAAAGATTCTTTATTTATTTGTGCGATATCTGTTTGGCTTGTTGCATACGGTTGTAAAGCGCCTTCAGCCACTAAAAGCATTTTAATGATGTTCCGCAAAGAAGTAGCGCGATTGACGGGTTTGCTTAAACCTGTTTCTGACCATATATCTGTGACTGCAGCATCCCAAAACGCATAACCGTTCGCTGATTTAGCACGTGGATAGGGAGATTCGCCCAGTAAAATATGTTTAATTTTATTGACGGGCAAGGTGAAAGCATTCATTATTTTTTCATGACCGGGTAGCCATTCTGAATTGTGGTATAACTGAGCCAAATAGTCAGGATCCATTTTAGCTAAAGCTTGATTTAGGCAAGCTTGCCATGAAGGATCCACGCTATCTAAATTAAATAAATGGAATGTAGTCATAGGTATTCACTATAATTCTTGTACGTAGAAATTTAAAAGGCGGTGTCTCTTATGAAAAATAACTTACTTGAAATTCTAGCATGTCCTGTCTGCAAAGGTGAATTACTCTTTGATTCGGTTAATCAAGAATTAATTTGTAAATTTGATCGGGTGGCGTATCCGGTGATTGATGATATTCCGGTGATGATGGAGAGTAGGGGGCGGAGGTTGAGTGTTGAGGAGGTTTCGGGGTGATGAATGGTCATTCTCGCACAGGCGCTGCTTAGCAACCTCTCCCACAAGGGGAGAGGTTATTAAGCAAAACCCTTAACTATCCGACTTATTATAATTATCCTCACCCGCCAAAGGCTGCTGCTTCTGATCGCTATTGCTATTATTACCCCCAGTCGATGGTCTTCTATTCCCGCGATTCTTAGAAAAACGTTTATTATGACGATGCTTCGAAGGGTGGCGATGGTGTTTTCGTTCGCCTGCAGGTCTGTCGCCCGGCGTATGGGTTGACTGATGATCGATGTAAGACGGATGCACATGCTCCACAGGTGCGGATGAGGGCGCAGTAGCCGGTCTTTGATTTTCAATAACGGGCTGATTGCTCACTGATTGGCGCGTAACAGGTGTTGATGTCTCTCTAGCAGGTTGACGTGTAGTCGGTGTTGCTGTTTCTCTAACAGGTTGCTGTGTCTCCTGTGATTGAGGCTCCCAAGATGTCTCAGTTGTCCTTGTTTCTTGAGCAGATTGCTGATTCTCATTCGGTTTGAATGGTTTTGAACGATTTTGGTCATGACGTGGATTATGTCTTCGTCCTTGTTTATTACGGTTTTGTCCACGGTATTTGTTACGTTGTGGTTGAGATCCGTATTTTCTTTTTTCAGTAGATACTGTTGTGCCTGTTGTAGAACCGCCTTCTTTTTTCTCAAATAGATAAGTCACAAACCGTTTTATTAAGCCTTTTTGCTGTGTTTTTTCCTTGTTTTTCGTGGAAGGCGGCGTTTGCAATGGTGTTGCGTGTTCAATGGACATGCTTTTGATAGCAGGTTCTTGATGCGCTCTTTGTACAACATGGCTAGTGGCAGCTACTTCGATTTCAGGTTTGGATATTAATTGGTAACTTGCCAGTTTCTCATCCCGTTCAGAAAAATCTGAAGTGCGAATACGTTCTACTTCATACTGTGGTGTTGTGAAATACTGGTTGGGTACTATCATGACAGTGACATTTTGACGAGTTTCGATATCAATAATAGCTTGTCGTTTTTCATTCAAGAGGAAGGAAGCAATTTCAATGGGTAATATAGCGCGAACTTGTGCGGTATTTTCTTTCAGCGCATGTTCTTCAATTAAACGAATAATCGATAAAGCCAGTGATTCCACGCCACGTATAGTTCCTTGACCCAAGCAGCGAGGGCAGCTGATATGGCTAGACTCACCCAGTGATGGACGTAAACGTTGACGCGACATTTCAAGTAATCCAAAACGTGATATACGTCCTACTTGTACGCGTGCTCTATCCATTTCCAATGCTTTTCGAATACGTTCTTCGACTTCACGTTGATTTCGTAATGGAGTCATGTCGATAAAATCAATAACAATTAAGCCGCCCAAATCACGTAACCGCAGTTGACGTGCAATTTCATCGGCTGCTTCAAGATTGGTGGTGAGTGCTGTTTCTTCAATGTCGCCTCCTTTGGTGGAGCGGGCGGAGTTAATATCGATAGAGACCATGGCTTCTGTATGATCAATTACAATAGAGCCACCTGAAGGCAATCTCACTTCGCGCTGGAATGCAGACTCAATCTGGCTTTCAATTTGGAAGCGTGTAAAGAGAGGGGTAGGATCTTGGTAAAGTTTGACGCGGTTAATAAAGTCGGGTCGAATCAATTTAATGTGATCAACTACTTCTTGGTAGGTGTCAGGTTCGTCAATTAAAAGTTCGTCTATATCTTTACGTAAGTAATCTCTGACTGAGCGAATGACTGCATTGCTTTCTTGATAAATAAGGAAAGGAGCCGCTTTTTGTTTGGCTACCTGCTCAATAGCTTCCCAGTGACGTAATAAAATTGCCAAATCCCATTGCAGCTCTTCTTGGTTGCGGCCACTGCCTGCTGTACGGACAATAATGCCCATGCCTTCTGGTAATTGTAGAGCCGCGAGGTTTTCACGTAATTCAGAGCGCTCATCGCCTTCAATGCGTCTAGAAATCCCACCTGCTCTTGGGTTGTTTGGCATTAAGACTAAGTAAGATCCTGGTAATGAGATAAAAGTGGTGAGTGCGGCGCCTTTGGAGCCCCGTTCTTCTTTATCCACTTGGACAATAATTTCCTGTCCTTCTTCCAGTACTTCGTCAATAGTCGGACGTGTACCCTGGCTTTCGTCAAATCGACTGCTGAAACAAGAACGAGCCACTTCTTTTAAAGGTAGGAACCCATGGCGTCCACCACCGAAATCAACAAAAGCCGCTTCAAGGCTTTTCTCTCTTCGGGTGACTATCCCTAGGTATAAATTAGATTTTGTTTGTTCGTGAGCCGCAGATTCAATAGTGAGATCGTATAAATACTGCCCATTCGCCAGCGCGATTCGCAACTCTTCATTTTTATGAGTTGCGTTAATTAACATTCTTTTCATAGCTACCTTATTCTATATCAAAGGCGCTCATAACTTTTTATTGCCCTGATGAGGCGTTGTTGCTGTTTTTAGTTATATCATGATGCTTGTTTTTTTTAGCGCCGGCAGGAAGGATCCATTTTATTGATTTTACTATGGAAGTATTCAAATGAACCTCTTTATTTCCAACTAACTCTTTAATCGGCTTTATCGCATCTTTTATAGTGCTGCTCTTTATCGATGAGCAGCGATTATCCTACCCTAAAAAACTTGGCAACTTGCCATCTATCATTGGGCCCGTATCATTTTAAAAGATCTGAGCGCGGTTTATGTTCTTTATATGTATTCGCTAACTTCATGATTTAAAGTCCAAAAGGGTCGTTAATGCTGCTATAGGAAGCTTAAGCAGTGCAATGACTCTCTAAATCCCTTTGGCATCATACTCATGCGAATACATCTTAATAATTTTGCCTAATTAGGCATTGGTGAATATAGCAGTATTTTTAAAATGGATCAATGAGATAGGAAGGGTACCTGAAATCTGTTAAAGTCAGCCTTTTTGGATGACCCGCGATGGAAAAAGCCCCCGTTCAATTCCTGACTATCACAGCCGACTTTGCTGGGCAGCGTATCGACAATTTTTTGATGGCTCGCTTAAAAGGCGTGCCTAAAACACATATTTATCGAATTTTACGTAAAGGCGAGGTGCGGGTTAATAAAAAACGTGCCAAGCCTAGTTATAAGTTGCAGGATGGTGACTATATAAGGCTACCACCTTTGCAGATTGAGCCGGAGAATGTGCTTCCAAGGCCCGGCAATCAATTAATGCAATGTCTGGAGAACCGTATTTTATATGAAGACAACGGTCTTTTGATCATTAATAAGCCTTCCGGTATTCCAGTTCATGGCGGCAGTAGTGTGAAGTTAGGCGTGGTTGAAGCATTGCGTTGTATGTATCCTAAGTTAACCCAACTTGAGTTGGTGCATCGCTTGGATTTAGATACATCTGGTTGTTTGATCTTGGCAAAAAAACGTAGTGTATTACGTGAGTTACATGAATTATTGCGCGCAAGACATGTGGAAAAAATATATTGGACGCTAACTAAGGGTCATTGGAAAGAAGCGGAGTTAACGGTTGATGTTCCTTTGCTTAAAAATCAACTAACCAGCGGTGAGCGGATAGTGCATGTGCATGCAGAAGGGAAGCCTTCGGTGACACATTTTCGTACATTGCATGAATATTCAAAAACATCATTGATGGAGGCGACGTTAGAAACGGGTCGTACCCATCAAATCCGCGTGCATGCTAAGCATCGTGGGCATCCGGTGGCGGGCGATGAAAAATATGGTGATAGAGAATTGAATAAACAACTTCGAGAGACAGGGCTAAGGCGTATGTTTTTACACGCTTATTTGATTCGGTTTACGTTGCCGTCGTCGGGGCAGGAGATTAGTGTGACGGCGCCGTTGGATGTGGAGTTGAGTGAGTGTTTGGATGCCTTGTAATCGAACTACTGCTTAGAACACCTCTCCCCTT
>DHJK01000042.1:0-20451 GCA_002404295.1 Legionellales bacterium UBA4722 | reverse complement strand
CTCTCCCACAAGGGGAGAGGTGCTCTCGAAGCAATATTCACTAAATAAGCGTTATAACCCATTTATAATTTGACACAATTCCCTCATCAGCATAAAATCGCGCGCTATGCTAAAAGAGAATACTCTGCCAGTTCAAGTTGATCCATTTCGGTTCGCCGAGAATGCCACTCGCTTGCAGGGAGCGTTGTTTATTAAAGATATGCGGCGTATAGCTCCTAATTTGTATTCAAACGAAGGTGAAGCCAAAGTTCAGATGGAGTTTGGGGTAGATAGGCAGGGTATACGTTTCCTGCGCGGGCAGTATACTGCTTGCTTGACACTCCAATGCCAACGGTGTTTGGAGTCATTTGCATATAAAACAGAGGGCAGTTTTTTATCAGGATTTGTACGTACAGAGGAAGAGGCGGCCAAACTGTCTAAAGGCTATGATCCATTTATAGTGGAAGAAGGAATGCTGACTCTTCGAGATGTATTTGAAGATGAATTAATTGTGAATTTGCCTATTGTACCTATGCACCCGGTAGATGATTGCAAGGTAAAGCTGCCTTTGACAATAGAGACAGATGAAAAAGTAGAAGTAAGTAAAGAAAACCCATTTAAGGTAATAGAATTTTTGAAAGTGAGGAGTTAAGGTCATGGCTGTGCAAAAAAGTCGAAAATCACGTTCACGTCGCAATATGCGTCGCGCACATTCCGCGTTAACAACCCCTGCATTGTCCGTTGATGCAGCTACGGGTGAGACACATCGTCGTCACCATGTCAGCCCTGAGGGTTTTTACAAGGGTCGTCAAGTGGTTGCAAATAACGCAGTTATCGAAGAAGAAAACAGCGAAGAGTAATCCATTTGAAAACCATCACCATTGCAGTGGACGCTATGGGAGGGGACCACGGTCCCTCTGTCATCGTCCCTGCTGCATTGCAAATGCTTGCCAAGCATGATGTGTTACATCTCATTTTAGTTGGCAATGAAGAAATACTAAAAAAAGAATTACAGGCTAGGCATGTGAATAATCATGCCAGAGTCACTATTCGTCATACTTCTCAATGCGTAGAAATGGATGAGTCACCCGCTCTTGCTCTACGTACCAAAAAAGATTCATCTATGCGGGTTGCTATCAATTTAGTGAAGCACGGTGAAGCTCATGCCTGCGTTAGCGCAGGAAATACAGGGGCTTTGATGGCCACCGCGCGCTTTGTTTTAAAAACTTTACCTGGTATAGATCGTCCAGCGATCATTTCAACGTTTCCAACACGAGCGGGCAATAAAAATATGCGCATGCTGGATTTGGGTGCGAATGTCGATTGCAGCGCAGAGCATTTATTGCAATTTGCTGTAATGGGTTCAGTGTTGGCTCAAGCAGTGGATAATATTGAAAATCCCATTGTTTGCTTATTGAATATTGGCGAAGAAGCTATCAAAGGTAATGAACAAGTCAAAGAAGCAGCACAACTTTTAGCAAGCTCAAATGCAATTAATTACACTGGCTATATTGAAGGCGATAAATTATTTAGTGGTCAAGCGGATGTGATTGTATGTGATGGATTTGTAGGAAATGTAGCGCTTAAAACAAGCGAAGGTGTGGCAAGCTTTATTAAATATTTAATTAAAGAAGCTTTTCTCAGTAATATTTTTGCTAAATGCATTGCCGTTTTAGCATTACCTGTCATGAAATCATTAAGTAAGCGTATTGATCCGGATCGTTATAATGGCGCAAGTTTAATTGGTTTGCGGGGTATTGTCATTAAAAGTCATGGTGGTGCAAAAGTACAAGCGTTTGGGTATGCTATTGAAGAAGCGATGATACAAGTTGAAAAAGATATTTCACAACTGATTCATGCGAAAGTAGAGCAGCTATTAAAATTAGGCTCAGATAAAACACCAACAAGCGAAGAATAGTTTACTATGATGAAATATTCACAAATTATAGGTACAGGCGGTTATCTACCTGAAAAAATTCTTACGAATTTTGATTTAGAAAAAATCGTAGATACATCGCATCAATGGATTGTAGATCGCACGGGTATACATCAGCGTCATATTGCGGCTGCGCATGAAACTTCATTAACCATGGCTGAGGATGCGGCACGTATTGCGATGACTGCTGCAAATATCTCTCCTGCTGATATTGGTATGATTATTGTTGCCACAACCACACCTGAAAAAGTTTTTCCCAGCACAGCTTGTTTGTTACAACAAAAGTTTGGCATTGCGGGTTGTCCTGCTTTTGATTTGAACTCAGTCGCATGTGCGGGTTTTGTTTATGCCTTAAGTATTGCCGATCAATTTATCCGTCAAGGCGCTATCAAGAATGCGCTGGTGATTGGCAGTGAAGTCATGTCTAGAGTTGTTGACTGGAATGATCGTAGCATTTCTATTTTATTTGGTGATGGTGCAGGTGCTGTTGTCATCGGTGCACAAGACAAGCCCGGCATTTTATCAACACATTTACATGCAGATGGTACGCATAAAGATGTTTTATTTTTACAAAATGCACTGGGTAAACCTACAGGTTTAGAGTCAGAGCTGTATATGCAGATGAACGGCAAACAGTTATTTAAATTATCCGTTAATATTTTAGGCCAGTTGTTTGATGAAACATTAGCTGCTAATAATTTACAAAAATCAGATATTGATTGGTTGGTGCCGCATCAAGCTAATATCCGTATTATTGAAGCGATGGCAAAAAAATTAGATTTACCGATGGAGCGTGTTGCGATTACTTTAAATGAGCAGGGTAATACCTCTGCTGCATCGATTCCGCTTGCGTTGGATAAAGCGGTGCGTGATGGACGTATTAAACGTGGTGATATGTTGATGTTGGAAGGATTTGGTGGCGGCTTAACTTGGGGCTCGGCTCTGATTAAGTATTAGCTTTAATCGTACCCGTGCCCGTGCCATCAATCCTCGTCATTGCGAGCGTGAGCGAAGCAACCCAGTCTTTTCAGAGCTGATTAGCAACACAAGCTCACAAAAGCAGCGTTGAAAGACTAGGTTGCTTCGCTCACGCTCGCAATGACGAGGATTGATGGCACGGGCACGGGCACGATGGGAGCGGATTAGTGTGCTGATATTTTTATAGAGGTAAACGTGAATTCACTAGGTATAGTTTTCCCCGGTCAAGGCTCTCAAACAGTAGGCATGTTAGCCGATGTTGCTAAAGTATTCCCTGAAGTAGAAAAAACCTACGCCGAAGCATCCGACGTATTAGGCTATGATCTATGGCAGCTAGTCCAACAAGGACCCGCTGAGGCGCTAGATCAAACAGTACATACCCAGCCTGCAATACTCGCAGCCTCTTATGCTATCTGGCGCATTTTACAAACAAAGAAAAATATCCGCCCTGCTTTGTTAGCAGGTCATAGTTTAGGTGAATACACCGCATTAACATGCGCGGGAGCACTACGATTTACAGACGCAATCAAACTGGTAGCAGCACGTGGCCAGTACATGCAAGATGCCGTGCCTGCAGGTGAGGGCGCACTAGCCGCTATCATCGGTCTCGACGATAAAAAAGTAAGTGAACTTTGCATCCAGTCAGTGATGGCAAATGAAGTATTAACACCAGCTAATTTTAATAGCCCTGGTCAAGTGGTCGTTGCGGGTCATAAGATTGCAGTGGAGCGTATGATCATTTTGGCTAAGGTCGCAGGTGCACGCATGGCGAAACTATTGCCCGTGAGTGTATCCTCGCATTGTGCTTTAATGAAATCTGCAGCAGAACAATTGCAAACATTGTTGGCTACCGTGTCTATCCAGACGCCAACTATTCCAGTACTAAATAACGTGGATGTTGCTTACTATCAAAATGCGGATGCGATTCGTGATGGTTTGGTGCGGCAATTGTGTATGCCTGTACGTTGGGTTGAAACAATACAAAAATTTGCCAGTGAAGGTATCGAAAATATTATAGAATGTGGGCCAGGTAAAATTTTAACCGGTCTTAATAAGCGGATTGTGGCTGAAATACATTTGACTCCAACAGCAGATCTCGTAAGCTTACAAAGTTTGCTAGACCTTACATTGAAAACAGGATAAGGAACCCATATGTCACATACAGGTAAAGTTGCATTGGTGACAGGTGCGAGCCGCGGAATAGGGCGAGCGATAGCACTTGCTTTAGGTGGTAGTGGCGCGACAGTGATAGGGACGGCAACGACAAAAGAGGGTGCAGATAAAATCAATGCTGCGCTAAAAGAAGCCAACATCGAAGGCTGTGGTATTGAATTAAATGTGACCTCAAAAGATTCTATTAATGCAGCAGTAGCATTCATGAAAGAGCATTATACGATGCCTGCGATCCTCATCAATAATGCAGCTGTTACACAAGATAATTTATTTTTACGAATGAAAGATGAAGAATGGGATACGGTCATTGAAACGAATTTAAATTCAATTTTTCGTATGACCAAAATTTGTTTACGTGACATGCTGAAAGCGCGCTGGGGTAGAATCATTAATATTAGTTCAGTGGTCGGTTCTACGGGTAATCCGGGACAAGTGAATTATGCAGCGGCAAAAGCGGGATTGATCGGTTTTACTAAAGCATTAGCACAAGAGGTGGGCTCACGTGATATTACAGTCAATGCAGTGTCGCCGGGTTTTATTGATACAGACATGACACGTGATTTACCTGAAGAACATAGAGAAGCGTTATTGCAACGCATTCCAATGCAACGTTTAGGGCAAGCAGACGAAGTCGCGGCTGTTGTTGCTTTTCTTGCTTCGCAGGGGGCAAGTTATATGACTGGTCAAACATTGCACGTTAATGGCGGGATGTATATGCCATAGTTTTGGCATAATCAGCTTGCAACTTCTAAAAATTTAAATACACTACAGTTCACGGATTGTGGTAATGGGTTAATTTAACAAGGGGAAATTGAACATGAGTACTATTGAAGCGCGCGTTAAAAAGATTGTAATAGAACAATTAGGCGTAGAAGAAGAAGCAATTACCAAAGATGCTTCATTTGTAGATGATTTAGGCGCTGATTCTTTAGATACCGTTGAATTAGTCATGGCTTTAGAAGATGAATTTGAGACTGAAATTCCAGATGAAGATGCTGAGAAAATCACAACTATTCAACAAGCTGTTGACTATATTACTTCACACTCCAAAGAAAGTAGCAAAGAATAGTTAGGAGGAGCCCTGTTTGAATAAGAAGCGTGTGGTTGTGACCGGCCTCGGCATGGTCACACCAGTGGGTCTCAATGTCATCGATACTTGGAACGCTATTCTAGCGGGTAAAAGTGGCGTTCATCGTATTGACCAGTTTGATCCATCCGATATTAACTGCCATATTTGCAGTAATGTGAAGAATTTTGATCCGCTGCCTTACATGACCGAAAAAGATGCGCGCAAGCGTGATATCTTTATTCAATATGGTATTGCAGCAGGCGTTCAAGCTATTAAAGATTCAGGCTTGGAAGTCACTGAAAATAATTCGCATCGTATTGGACTTGCGATTGGATCTGGTATTGGTGGTTTACCAATGATAGAAAAATCGTATGCGATCCTTACAGAATCAGGGCCTCGTCGAATATCTCCATTTTTTATTCCCTCAGCACTGATTAATATGATTGCGGGTAATCTTTCCATTATGTATGGCATGCGCGGTCCAAATATTTCTGTTGTCTCAGCTTGCACTACAGGCACACACAATATTGGTTTAGCAGCTCGTGCGATTGTCTATGGTGATGCCGATGTGATGGTTGTGGGTGGCTCAGAAATGGCAAGCACTAAATTAGGCATTAGTGGTTTTGCTGCGATGCGTGCACTTTCAACGCGTAATGATGCCCCTGAAAAAGCAAGCCGTCCATGGGATAAAGATCGTGATGGATTTGTTTTAGGTGATGGTGCGGGCGTTCTGGTTATAGAAAGTTATGAACATGCAAAAGCACGTGGCGCAAAAATTTATGCTGAACTAGCGGGTTTTGGGATGAGTGCTGATGCAACGCACATCACGACTCCACATCCAGAAGGTTTGGGCGCAGCTCTAGCAACCAATGCTGCACTGGCTGATGCGGGGATGAGACCGGATGAAGTTGATTATATCAATGCGCATGCGACCTCAACACCAGCGGGCGATGAGTTAGAAGTATTGGCTATTAAGCGCAGTTTTGGCGACCATGCCTATAAACTTGCTGTGAGCTCGACTAAGTCAATGACAGGCCATCTGTTAGGTGCAGCGGGTGCTGTTGAAGCCATTTTTACTGTATTAGCGTTGCGTGATCAAGTCGCACCTCCTACCATTAATTTGGATAATCCTTCAGAAAATTGTGATTTAAATTTTGTACCTCATCAGGCGCAGCCAATGCGGATAAATGCTGCAGTGTCTAACTCGTTTGGCTTTGGTGGAACTAACGGAACATTAGTGTTTCGTAAGTTCAGTGATGAAAAATGAATAAACGTCGGCGCATAGGATGGGTTATCTGTGCGCTGTTGATTTTAGTTACGGTTACGTGGTTTAAATTCATATCTACTGTTTTAATTACTGATGAGCATGGCTATCAATATACCATTCAGCCCGGCGCATCGATAAAATCTGTCACTGCCGATTTATATTATAAAAACATCATTAAAAACCGGTTAATGTTTAATATATTAGTTGCTTTACGCAAAGGCGGCCATGATATTAAAGCAGGCGAATATCTTTTTCCAAAAGGCACCACACCTTACAAATTATTAACTCAAATCATAACAGGCAGTGGATTGGTCTATCATCAATTTACGATTATTCCAGGCTGGAATATGCGTCAATTGCGTGCTGCCCTTGAAAAAGAAAGCCATTTTAATCACACAGTACAATCTCTCAGTGATGCGGCACTCATGGATCGCTTGGGTCATCCAGAATTAAAACCAGAAGGTCAATTTTATCCTGATACGTATTTTTTTGCAGGTGGTACATCTGATCTTATTTTATTAAAACGTGCATTCAAGGCAATGCAAGTTAAGGCAGCTGTGATATGGCAAGGTCGTGAAGCTGGGTTACCCTTTAGTAATGTGAATGAAATATTAATAGTCGCATCAATGATTGAGAAAGAAACGGAGTTTGATGAAGAACGTCCTATTATTGCGGGTGTCATCATCAATCGACTCAATAAACATATGCAACTTCAAATTGATCCTACGGTTATCTATGGCTTAGGAACGAGATTTAATGGCACTATCTATCGAAAAGATTTAATTGCTTATACACCTTATAATACGTATGTCATTAAAGGATTGCCGCCAACCCCAATCGCAATGCCTGGGTTGGAATCTATTATGGCAGTGGCACATCCACAGCATCATGATTATTTATATTTTGTAGCTAAACATGGCAAAGATGGGCCTCATCAGTTTTCACAAAACTTGAATGCACATTACGCAGCGGTAGCTGTGGCCAAGAGGTTGAAATCAGAATATTTTAATCATGCGTTGGTTCGGTATTACTTATTAAAAATGTTTTCAGATCAGGTGATGAGGTTTCCGTTGATTCATGGCCAAGAAGACTAACTCAAAGAATCCTATCTATTCTGTGCGCTTTTATCATGAATGTGCTCCAATCCTCGTCATTGCGAGCGTGAGCGAAGCAACCTAGTCTTTCAACGCTGCTTTTGAGCCTCAGTGGTACTAATTAGCTTTGAAAAGACTAGGTTGCTTCGCTCACGCTCGCAATGACGAGGATTGGGGCGCGTTCCCGAAAAGAAAAGCGCTAACTCCAAAAAAACTTTCTCTCCAAGCTTCAGCCCCCGCCGATAAAGTGGTAACATACAACTCAGGATTCACTAGCTATTTTCACAGGGAGATTCTACATGAATGACCAGAGCAAGGATAAAACAACTCGACATGACGTCGTCATCAACGAATCATCAGAAGAATCATTCCCCGCTAGCGATCCACCATCTTGGGCTTCTCATGAACACGGAGGCAATACGCCTCATAACGAGATAAATATGACATCAAAAAACATAGTTTTCGCAAAAAAAGTACAACATACCCTCAATGTAAATGGCGTTGAGTATCATTACTACAGTTTACCTGAGGCAGAAAAAGCCGGTTTAAAAGGGTTATCCCACTTACCAGTCACACTAAAAATTCTGTTAGAAAATCTAATTCGTCATGAAGATGGACAAACCGTCACGTCCGATGACATCAAAGCCATTGTTGAATGGCTCAAAGACAAAAAATCCAATCAAGAAATTGCCTACCGACCAGCCCGTGTTTTAATGCAAGACTTTACCGGTGTACCTGCTGTAGTCGATCTTGCAGCCATGCGTGCGGCTATTAAAAAACTAGGCGGCAACCCTGAAAAGATAAACCCTCTATCACCTGTTGATCTTGTGATCGATCATTCTATTATCGTCGACCAATTCATTCAAAAAGATGCGTTTGAAATTAACGCCGCCATGGAAATGGAACGTAACTATGAGCGATATGAATTTTTACGTTGGGGACAAAAAGCATTTCAAAATTTCCGTGTCGTACCACCTGATACAGGCATTTGTCACCAAGTTAATTTAGAATATTTAGCAAAAGCAGTATGGTCACAAGATATTTCTACAAAAAAATATGCGTATCCCGATACACTAGTCGGAACCGATAGTCATACCACTATGATTAATGGCTTAGGTGTATTAGGGTGGGGCGTCGGCGGTATCGAAGCGGAAGCTGCGATGTTAGGACAGCCTATTTCCATGCTGATACCAGAAGTCATTGGCGTAAAGCTCACTGGTAAATTACGAGAAGGCATCACCGCAACAGATTTAGTTTTAGTGGTAACACAATTATTACGTAAAAAAGGTGTAGTCGGCAAATTCGTAGAATTTTTTGGAATAGGATTACATGATCTACCTATTGCTGATCGTGCAACGATTGCTAACATGGCGCCAGAGTACGGTGCAACCTGTGGATTTTTTCCTATCGATGATGCAACGCTCAACTATCTACGTTTAACAGGACGTGATGAACAAACCATCGCACTAGTAGAAGCGTATGCCAAAGCCCAAGAACTCTGGCACGATCCTAAAAAACCAGATCCTGAATTTACAGATATCGTTGAATTAGATTTATCAACGATCCAACCTTGTGTCGCAGGACCTAAACGTCCACAAGATCAAGTTAAATTACCTGATTTAGTCAATGCGTTTGATCAATTGTTAATAGATAACAAACGTGATAATGAAAAAACAAAAACGTTTACAACGGAAACAGGTCTTGATTTGCATCATGGTGATGTCGTGATTGCAGCTATTACCAGCTGTACTAACACCTCAAATCCCAGCGTATTAATTGCCGCAGGACTTGTTGCGAAAAAAGCCCTAGAAAATGGCCTCACTCGTAAACCATGGGTCAAAACATCATTTGCACCCGGTTCACAAGTTGTAACACGATATCTAGAAAAAATTGGCTTACAAAAATATTTAGATGAAGTCGGTTTTTCATTAGTAGGTTATGGCTGCACTACCTGTATAGGCAATTCCGGTCCCTTACCAGATGATATTGCAAAAACAATTTCCCAGCATGATTTAACCATGTCTGCCGTGCTTTCAGGCAATCGTAATTTCGAAGGTCGTATTCACCCACAGACAAAAGCAAACTGGTTAGCATCACCACCTTTAGTCGTTGTATTTGCTTTAACAGGGACTGTAGTAACTGATATCAGTAAAGATTCTCTTGGCAATGGAAAAAATGGCCAGCCCGTTTATTTAAAAGATATCTGGCCCACCAATGCAGAAATTGCAGCAGAAATGACAAAAATCACCGGCAGTATGTTTAAAGAAAGTTACGCCAATATTTTTCATGGCTCCGAAGAATGGCGCGCAATGAAAGTCACAGATGCAAAAACCTATGAATGGCAAGCAGATTCTACATACATCCAACATCCACCTTTCTTTGATGGCATGAAAGTATTACCTGAAAAAATCAATGACATTAGATCAGCGAGAATATTAGCGCTGCTAGGTGATAGCGTCACTACAGATCATATTTCACCCGCGGGTTCTTTTAAAGCAGACAGCCCCGCAGGTAAATATTTACTTTCTAAAGGTGTCGCTGCAAAAGATTTTAATTCTTACGGTTCACGTCGCGGAAATCATGAAGTGATGATGCGTGGTACGTTTGCGAATATCCGTATTAAAAATGAAATGGTACCGGGTGTCGAAGGTGGTTTTACAAAATATATCCCTGATGGCGAAACACTTAGTATTTATGATGCAGCAATGCGTTACCAGCAATCCAATATTCCAACCGTCGTCATTGCCGGCAAAGAATATGGAACAGGCTCTTCACGCGATTGGGCTGCAAAAGGGCCTAAATTGTTAGGGGTAGGGGCGGTCATCGCAGAAAGCTTCGAACGTATTCATCGCTCAAATTTAATTGGCATGGGTATTATGCCATTGGAATTTATGGATGGCGCTACACGCAAAACCCTACAAATCACCGGATCTGAAAAAATAGATATTCTTGGCATTACAGAAACCATGACACCACAAGCAAACGTAAAAGCCGTCCTGCATCGTGATGATGGATCTGCCATTGAAGTCACATTACGTTCACGTATTGATACGATGAATGAACTGGATTACTACAAAAATGGTGGTATTTTACAGCATGTTATTCGGAGTATGTTAAAGGGATAAAAGGAAAAGTCATATGAAATCATTTAGAAAATTACTACAAACACCAGCAGTGATGCTACATAGTCTATCGTCTAATTTGCAGGAAATGACAGCTGAAGTGGCTCCTTTTCTTGGAGCTGTTGCGGCTCATCAAGAACTTGCGCATGCGGTGGACGTAGGAGGTCAGTCTATGCTGCATGCATCCGTGACCAGCGGAGGATTGATACATGGAGGGTTAGCAGTAAGTTTTCTGCCCGCAGCAGCTGGTCTCAATGCCGCTTTTGAATTGGGTTTAGGTTTTTCGAAAATATGCTTAGCTTTGCTATATTCGGAAAATGACACATCGTTCCATCAACACAGAACCCGGAAAGCGTTAGCACTAAGAGGTGTAGTGGAAATGCTGGGCAGCATAGCACCTGGAACCATTGCAATGCATGCGTTGGCCTCCGCAAGCGCGCCATTAGCCTGTTGGTCACTTGCTATTTCTAGCTACACCAAAGCCATCACTAAAGCATGGGATTATTATCATGCTTGTGACGGTAAAACTAACGAGAGCATGATGCCTGCAATATTAAGTGCCCTAGACGGCACTGGTTGGCTCTTACTCAGTTTTGGTATTCCAGCAGGCGGGGCTTTAGTGGCATTTTCTTTCCTTGCTAAGCGATACCTTTCAACTGGCACCTTAGCAAAAGATCTCAAAGAAGATGCATGTCGTATTGGTACATGGTGCAGCACATTTGGTTCGCCGACATCAACAAATTCTGAGCAGGCGTCCTTACAGGCAACTAAAAAAACTGGCAATTATATGCCATCATTTAGAGCGGTACGCTAAAAGAGAAATAGTTACCTTTCGCCTTCCATTTTTGAATGGAAGGCATCTTGAGCGCCCTTTTTTTTAACCTCCCCCCCCCAGCGTCGTCATTGCGAGCGAAGCGAAGCAATCCAGCTCGAAAGCATAGCTTAGTATTCAAGATTTGTGTTCTGAATCTTTGCTTTCGAGCTGGATTGCTTCGGTTCGCTCGCAATGACGGCAGTGTATTCAAAAAAGCCCTATTCGGAAGAGAGTTATCATCCTAATACATTTCAATATTGTTTATAATTTATACTGCCCCCTATTTTTTTTCTGCCTGAAATGTGGTTTAATGGCACGCTATTTCAAGAAGCACAACACCAAAAAAGGGTACTATTATGTTCCGATATTTTTATCGTATGGCCCTTGTTTTTTTTGTTGCCTTAATGGGATGCGCAACTCAAGCAATCTCCATGCCTCATTCTATGACGTTTAATAGCCCGTTCAATTATATGACTCACCTTGTTTTATTATATGTCTGCAGCGGTATCACGATCATTATTTTCGCTGTGTTAATGACTACGCTACTCAAACACCGTCATTTCAATAAAATACATTTCCATCAACATCTTGGACTTGAGATCCTTTGGACAACCATTCCTTTTTTAATTGTCATCGTCTTGGCAATCCCTGCAATGATCGAATTAATCCAGCGGTAACCTGTCATGAAATCATTGCTCCTAGATTATGTAGAGTTATGTAAGCCTAAAGTTGTGCTTCTCATGATTATTACCTCTATTGTCGGTATGTGTCTTGCACCTGCAGCTTCTTTTCCAATTATGCCTTTAATCATAGGAAATCTAGGTATTGCTTTAGTTGCCAGTGCAGCTGCGACACTAAATCACGTTGCGGATCAGCACATCGATATACTCATGAAACGAACTGAACATCGCCCGGTAGCGCGGGGCCGTATTTCAGTGAAGAAAAGTATTTGCTTTGCTACTGTATTGGGTGTGATAGGCATGCTCATTTTAATTATTTTTATTAATCCATTGACTGCGATGCTGACATTTTTTTCACTTGTGGGTTATGCGGGTTTGTACACCCTTTATTTAAAACATGCTACCCCACAAAACATCGTGATCGGTGGGCTTGCGGGGGCTATTCCTCCGTTATTAGGATGGACTGCAGTTACTAATTCCATAAATGCAGAAGGGTTATTACTCGTCTTAATTATTTATGTATGGACACCTCCGCATTTTTGGGCTTTGGCGATTGCACGTTTTGAAGATTACGCAAAAGCGAAGGTTCCGATGCTGCCAAATACACATGGGATAGCTTATACGAAGCTTAATATTCTGCTTTATACTATTTTGCTTGCTTGTGTTTCATCGTTACCATTTGTAATTTATATGTCAGGGCTGCTTTATTTTATCGGTGTAAGCTGTGCGAATATTATTTTTATTTATTACGCAGTGAGACTTTATTTTAACGATAGCTCTGCGTTGGCGATGCGGACATTTTATTATTCGATACATTATTTAGGGATTATTTTTCTGTTGTTGTTGGTAGATCATTATTTTAAATAAAAGAATCTATATAAAACAGCTAACCGCTGCTTAAGATATACTTCTCCCGCCCAAAGACTCCCACAAGAAAACAGAACGTAATTGCGGGAGAGGTCGACACGCGTAGCGTGTCGGGTGAGGGGGAAACGCTCACCTTTTTAAGAATGTAAAGGAATTGCGATTGTAGCTGTTATGACTTATTGGGTTAACTAACCATAAACCCAACATACAACAAGATCACCCCAAACATTAAACCAAATAAACTAAACAGAAAGGGCAAGAACTCGATATAACGCGATAAAATCGCTTTCCACTGTCGTACAAAGATAACTCGAAAACAACCCTCAAGCAGCATGGCTAATCCAACGACAGTAATCACCATATTCCAACAAGCACTAAAACAATCGATAAACAGTAATGACAAACTACCAAAGATAACTGGAAGTACACCGGCTAAGATGTAGCCTGTTTCAGTTTTCACCAGTTTTTTCGCCATTTCAAGCGCATCTTCCAGATTAAATAAAACCCCGAGTGATAAAATGACAGAAACTATGCCAAACCAGCGAGCAAACATGAGATAAGTCATGGTAATCATCCCTATAAAATTGATAACCCTTGCGAAGTCTTAACAAGACACTTAAAGTTATTACTCTAATGCAATTTTAACTTCATAAAAGAATCATAATATACTAGAATGTCGCCCATAGAAAGACTTAGAGGCAGTATGACGCTAATGATGAAACAAGAATTAATTAACAAGAGTTCTTTCACGTGTTTT
This sequence comes from Legionellales bacterium UBA4722, assembly GCA_002404295.1. Taxonomy (GTDB): domain Bacteria; phylum Pseudomonadota; class Gammaproteobacteria; order DSM-16500; family DSM-16500; genus UBA4722. The sequence goes on along the minus strand of DHJK01000042.1, from coordinate 6,715 downwards.
TGTAACCATTTGTTTAAATTGGGAGTTTTCCTATCCCTGTTAACATTAGGCGGTTGCAACAGCCATCTGGTAGGGATGTTTGCACCTAAAGGTCTTATCGCTCATCAAGAGCATAAGCTCTTCTTTGATACCCTAGCTTTAATGATGATCGTGGTAATCCCCGTTATCATTATGAGCATTACCTTTGTTTATCATTATCAAGTTTCGCATCGTATTAGAGATTACAAACCTAACTGGAGTCATAGCTATTTTCTCGAATCACTCTGGTGGAGCATTCCTTGTGTTATTATTCTCATATTAGCTATTATGACGTGGAAAAAAACACACGAACTGGATCCTTATCATAAGATTATAGGTATCCAAGGCAAACCTATGTTAGTTCAAGCCATTGCTCTACCTTGGAAATGGTTGTTTATATACCCAGAAGAAGGTATCGCTACCGTCAATTATTTAGAAATTCCAGTCGGCGTGCAGGTAGAATATTGGATCACAACCGATAATGTTCCGATGAGCGCTTTCTTCGTACCTCAATTGGGCAGCCAAATTTATACAATGGCTGGTATGCGTACTCGTTTGCACTTGATCGCAGATGAAGTGGGAACCTATGACGGTATGAACACTCAATTTAACGGCGATGGTTTTTCAGATATGCATTTTGAAACGCATGTGGTAGAACCTGCAGAAATGCAACGCTGGGTGAGCGAAGTTAAAAAATCATCAAATTATTTAACCGATGACGCTTATAAAGAATTGCTTAACCCAACGGTAGGCGATAAGCCCAAGTATTTTAGTAAACCTGTGCCTGAGTTATTCAATAATGTCATTATGCTTTATATGAATAGTTCTGGGGCGGTGCATCCACGTAGTAATCAGCTTAAATTTGAGAAGGAATAACAATGTTAGAAAAGTTATTATTTGGCAATCTAACGTTAGATGCCATCCCACTACATGTGCCTATTTTAATGGGCACTTTTGCTGTCGTAGCGCTTGGTGCTATCTCTGTCTTATTATTGATTACGATAATGGGTAAATGGAAGTACCTTTGGAATGAATGGATTTGCTCTGTAGATCATAAAAAAATTGGTATTATGTATTTAATCTTAGCAATGGTAATGATGTTGCGAGGTTTTTCCGACGCTGTCTTGATGCGTTCGCAACAGGCGCTTGCGGCGGGGCATGCGGCGGGTTATCTGCCACCTGAACATTATGACCAGATTTTTTCAGCGCATGGCGTCATCATGATTTTCTTCGTGGCAATGCCTTTTATGTTTGCATTGCTCAATATGGTACTGCCTTTGCAAATAGGTGCACGGGATGTGGCTTACCCTTATTTAAATTCTATTAGTTTTTGGCTAACCTTTGTTGGTGCTATGTTATGCAACGCATCACTGTTTATAGGTAATTTTGCAAGAGCAGGCTGGTTAGCTTATCCACCTTTATCAGAACTTTATTATAGTCCCGATGTAGGCGTGGATTATTACATATGGTGTTTACAGATAGCCGGTGTGGGTACTTTGTTAGCAGGTATTAATTTTATTGTCACTATTTTCAAAATGCGCTGCCCGGGCATGACCTTGATGAAAATGCCCATATTTGTGTGGTCTGCATTGTGTGCAATGATTTTAGTTGCACTTGCGTTTCCTGTACTTACTGTCACGCTTGGTCTATTGAGCTTAGACCGTCTTTTTGATATGCATTTCTTCACCGATTTTGCGGGTGGAAATCCTATGTTGTATATTAATTTGATCTGGGTTTGGGGACATCCTGAAGTTTATATTTTAGTTTTACCTGCGTTTGGTGTGTTTTCTGAAGTGGTTGCCACCTTCAGCAAGAAAAAGTTATTCGGCTATACAACCATGGTATGGGCGATGGCAATCATCACTTTGTTATCTTTTATTGTTTGGTTACACCATTTCTTTACTATGGGCGCAGGTGCTGATGTGAATGCCTTCTTTGGTATTGCCACCATGATTATTGCCATTCCAACGGGTGTAAAAGTCTTTAACTGGCTATTTACGATGTACAAAGGCCGCATTACGTTATCAACACCCATGTTATGGGTTATTGCATTTTTTACCACGTTTGCAATAGGTGGTATGACAGGCGTGATGATGTCAGTGCCTCCTATCGATTTCCAAGTTCACAATAGCTTATTTTTAATCGCGCATTTTCATAATGTGATTATTGGCGGTGTCATATTCGGCTATTTTGCGGGTTTGATTTATTGGTTCCCTAAAGTATTCGGATTTCGTTTGGATGAGTTTTGGGGTAAATTATCGTTTGCCTGCTGGATCATCGGATTCTATCTTGCATTTATGCCACTCTATATCTTAGGGTTAAGCGGGGTTATGCGCCGTATTAATCACTACAGTGATACGATGTATCAACCTTATTTTATAGTTGCTGCTGTTGGCGCTGCATTCATTGGTGTGGGTGTTCTATTCCAAATAATTCAGCTCATCGTGAGCATTAAGAATAGAAAGGCTTTACGTGATGTCACTGGCGATCCATGGAACGGTCGTACTTTAGAGTGGTCTATTTCATCGCCGGCACCTCTTTATAACTTTGCTGTTATACCAACGGTGAGTGAGATTGATCAATTCTGGCTAGATAAAGAAAAGCATAACCTGCCGAATATTCACGATATTCATTATCAACCTATACATTATCCAAAAAATACTCCTATAGGTTTTATCGCATCTTTATTTGCAGGTCTGGCGGGCTTTGCGATCATCTGGCATATGTGGATTCCTGGAGTCGTGGGCTTTGTAGGGATGATAGCCGTATTGATCGCACGTACTTTTATGACAGATATCGATTATTATATTCCTGCTGAAACCGTCAAAGAGACGGAATTAGCGCATTTTAAGGAGGTTGCTAATGCACGCTGAGGCTGTAGTCCCTCATGATGAACACCATCATCATGATACAGATGCGACTGATGTATTTGGTTTTTGGTTATACATCATGACGGACTGTATTTTATTCGGCTCTTTGTTTGCTACATTTATTGTATTAAACAGCACTGGAATGCAAGCATCTGGTTTGAAAAGCCATTTGAATTTATACGATATCTTAATTGAATCCATGTTGTTGTTAGCATCTAACTTTACTTTTTGTTTGGCTGCTTTAAATTTATATAAGCAAAAGTTATTAAAAGTTCAGTTATGGCTTGCTACGAGTTTTATTCTAGGTGCAAGTTTCGTGGTGATGGAAGTCACGGAATTTTATCACTTGTCTAAAGAAGGGTTCCGTTGGGATCTAAATGGTCAAGCGTCTTCATTTTTTACGTTAGTCGGTACACATGGCTTGCATGTAACTTTTGGCTTGATCTGGATTTTAATGCTGATTATCCAAATTCCGATATTAAAAATGAATAAAGTCGCAAGACGTCGTATGACTTATTTAGGTTTATTCTGGAACTTTTTAGATATCGTTTGGATTTTTGTATTCACCATTGTATACCTGATGGGGGCAATTTAGGATGGATCATCACGAACACGAAGAAATACACCAAGCTGATTATGGCACAGGTCAAAAGAAATTAGGTATTTATGCGTTTGGTTTTGTTAGCTGCATTTTATTGACCTTGTTTGCTTTCTGGGTGGTGCTTTCGCTCAAGTTTTCTAAAACAGAAACATTTGCACTTATTTATGGTGCGGCGATTATCCAGTTTTTTATCCAGTTAATTTGTTTTTTACGTTTGAATGTACGTACAGAACCCGGTAGGACGAATGTTTTAACATTTGTTTTTACTGGAGTGATATTGGTGACTATCATTATAGGTTCGCTGTGGATTATGTGGAGTTTGAATTATTATATGATGAATTGAGCATGCTTTTATCAGAGATACATGCCTTATTTATTTTGCTTAGAATAGTCACAAAGAATCTACATAAATGAGCTAAGTGCTGCTTAAGAGCGATGGATGTTGCTAAATTTTTTCTGAAAATGAGTCATTATATTTACGCCTTTTTTGATTAAAAATAAGCCATTATTTCAATTATTTATTCAAATAGCCAATATGTAATTTTTCAACTTGATCAATGAGGTCCTTTAATTCCCCATTATTTGAAATAATATCATCCGTATTATTAAGGCGATGTTGACGTGTCACTTGGGTATTTATGACCGCTTGAATCTCTTTTTCTGAAAGATGGTCGCGTGTTTTTGCTCGTTTAATTTGCTGTTCTTCTGTTGCATCAACTACTAGAGTTCGATTAATTAAAGGGTTTGCTTGTGTTTCGAATAATAAAGGAATCACAACGATACAATAGGGTGATTTAGCAGATTCAATCAGCCGTTTTGTTTCTGCGCGAATTAAGGGATGCAGCAAATCTTCAAGCCAGCGTCGCTTAGAAGGATCTGTAAAAATTTGTTGACGTAACTGTGCGCGATTTAAGGTTTGATCAGGTAATAAGATGTTTTTACCAAATTCTGCGATAATCTTATTTAAAGCGGTTTGCCCAGGTAAAGTCAGATCACGGGCAAGTTGATCTGTATCAATGACCGTGATGCCTTTTTCTGCAAATAACTTAGCAACAGTGGATTTGCCACTACCAATACCACCTGTTAAACCAACGATTAGCATGGCTGTCAGATCATGAAGTTATGCAAATAAAGATGCAAAATATCATTGCCCCATATCAAACTAATCCACCCTGCAACAGCAAGATAAGGACCAAACGGTAATGGCATACTTTTGTATTGTCGTTTAATAATCATATGTGTTACACCAAAAATCATACCAATCAATGAGGCTAACAACACGATGAGAGGTAATTGTTGCCAACCCAGATAGGCGCCTAATGCTGCCAAAAATTTATAGTCACCTTGTCCCATGCCTATTTTTCCAGTGGCTAGTTTAAATAACCATTGTGTCAATGCAAAAACAAGATAACCGGCAATCGCACCAATAATGGCATCGTGACAATTGGTAAAAATGGAGTAAATACTGGCTAATAAACCTAACCAAAGTAATAATAAAGTCAATTGATCTGGCAAAAGATGATAATCCAAATCAATAAAAGTCAGGCTGATTAAAATCCATGTGAAAAATAGGGCTGCAACAGTTTCCCAAGTAACGCCAAAGCGCCATGAAACATACACTGAAGTGATGCAGCATAGTAACTCCACGAGAGGATAACGCATAGAAATCTTGGCATGACAGTACGCACATTTGCCGCGTAATATTAAAAAACTAATAATAGGAATGTTGTGCCAAGGCTTCAGCCCTTTTTTACATTCAGTGCAATGCGAAAGGGGTAGATAGAGGTTCAGCTTGTCCATATCTGTAGTTTGTGATTTCAAGCCTAAGTAGTGTCTACACTCCTGATTCCAGGCATTTTGAATCATGCGAGGTAAGCGGTAAATGAGGACATTTAAAAAGCTACCTATCAACAGTGCAAATAAGGCTACCAGCACTAAGAAGATGCTTTGATTTTCAGTTAAAAAGTTGAGAATATCCATTACATCACAGTTCCTAACTTAAAAATGGGTAAATACATCGCGACGACTAACCCACCGATTAAAACACCAAGAATGGCTATAATCAAGGGTTCTAGTAAATGACCGCACATTGTTACCCAATGATCAATATCCGCCTCATAAATACTAGCTATTTTTTCTAACATTCTCGCTAATGTGCCTGATTCCTCTCCAACCTTGATCATTTGTACCAATAAATTAGGAAAGAACTTTTCACGTTGCATCGCTTGATGCAGTTGCTGTCCTTTTGTAATTTGCACTCGAAGTTTGAGGATAGTTTGTCCATAGAGGTTGCTACTGTTCGCATACGCTATGGTATTGAGGCAGTCATTAATGGGGACGCCTGCGGCAAAGGTTGTGGCTAATGTGCGGCAAAATCGGCTTAGAATGATTTTTATATAGAGGGAGCCTAAGTAGGGGAGTTGCAGAATGAACTGTTCTATCTTGTATTTGAGAGAGGGTGAATGTTGAATGTAATAGGTGAGTAGTATAATTGCTATTATTGGAAATAAACTTACCCAGTAATAATGACGAATCAAGTCAGAGAGGTGGATGATAGCTAATGTGAAAGCGGGTAAGGTACTGTGCATACTTTGAAATAACTCAGCAAAACGAGGGATGACGACTGTGAGCATGGTGATACTGATTGCCAGCGCTACAAGCAGCACAATCACTGGATAAAATAAAATTTGTTTAATTTTATTTTTAATAAAAAGTAATTTTTCTTTATGAAGTGCGATGCGGTCAAGTGAGATTGCGAGCGTACCTGACTGTTCGCCTGTTTGGATTAGATGACAGGTGAGTGTATCAAAAAATTTTGGGAATTTAGATAGACATGTTGAAAGTGTGTTACCTGCTTCTAACTCCATTTTGATGATGGTGAGTAATTGTCGTAGCATTTTACTGGATTGGCTTTGACGTAAAATATCGAACCCTTGAACAATGGGGATGCCTGAGGATATTAGGGCGGATAATTGGCGAAAGAAAAGGGTGAGTTCTAAGGAGGGGATAGATTTGTTGAATTTTTTTAGTATAAATTGACCTATGATTTTTATCATTATTATTTCCTTAATTTTTTAATAATTATTTAATGTTTTCCGATGTGTCATTTCAGCGTATGTGTATTAGCAACCGGCAACTGGGTTTTATAAATGTGCGGCTGCTTAGGACACCTCTCCCCTTGTGGGAGAGGGTCGGCGCGAAGCGAGGGGGGGGGGGTGCTTTTAGC
>DHJK01000187.1:2700-14127 GCA_002404295.1 Legionellales bacterium UBA4722 | reverse complement strand
GAGGGGGAAGGGGTTTACTAAGCCGCTTTTAGTTTTAAGAAGATTGAATTAAGTTATAAATAATAAGGAAAATGTAAATGAAACACCACATCGCAACACGAGCAATCCATGCAGGACAAACACCCGATCCTACAACAGGCGCTATAATGACTCCCATCTATGCTACCTCAACCTACGTCCAATCCAGCCCCGGAAAAGACAAAGGCTATTCCTATTCTCGCACCCATAACCCTACTCGAGATGCTTATGAAAAATGCATCGCCGATTTAGAATCAGGTCAACGCGGATTTGCATTTGCTTCAGGGATGGCCGCAATTGCAACTATTCTTGAATTACTCAAACCCGGTGATCACATCATCGCAGTGGATAATTTATATGGCGGTACCTATCGACTACTTGAAAAAGTACGTAAACGTTCCGCAGGTATTGAAATTTCGCTGGTTGATTTATCGGATCCTGAAAAATTAAGCCCCGCAATTCGTAAAGAAACCCGCATGATTTGGATTGAAACACCCACAAATCCAATGCTAAAACTGATTGATTTAAAAAAAATCGCAACCATTGCAAAGCAACATAATATAATGACTGTTGCAGATAACACTTTCGCAAGCCCCATTTTACAGCGCCCGTTAGAATATGGTTTTGATATTGTTATGCATTCCGCAACAAAATACTTAAATGGGCATTCAGATATCATTGGTGGCATTGCCGTTGTTGGTGAAAATGCAGAGCTGAGTGATCAATTAGGATTTTTGCAAAATGCTATAGGTGCGATTCAAGGACCCTTCGATAGTTTTTTAGCACTTCGTGGTCTTAAAACATTGGCTGTCCGCATGGAACGTCATTGTAGTAATGCATTGGAGTTGGCTCAGTGGCTAAGCACTCACCCTAAAGTTGCTCGTGTGATTTATCCAGGCCTAACAAGTCACCCCCAACATAAATTAGCCAAACAACAAATGTCACAATTTGGTGGAATGCTTTCCGTAGAACTCAAATGTAATTTACAGCAGACGGTACAGATGTTAGAGCGATGTCAATTGTTTGCGTTAGCGGAAAGTTTAGGTGGAGTAGAAAGTTTAATTGAACATCCTGCGATTATGACCCATGCGAGTATCCCAAAAGAGCAGCGAGAAAAACTTGGAATAACAGATGGATTGATCCGGTTATCAGTCGGAATCGAAGCTATAGATGATTTAAAAGAAGATTTGCGGTTTGCGCTGAGTTAACGTAACTACATATTCCATCGTCGTCATTGCGAGCGAAGCGAAGCAATCCAGCTCGAAAGCAAAGCTTCAGAAAGCTGATCTTAGATACTAAGTTTTGCTTGAAAGATGGATTGCTTCGCTTCGCTCGCAATGACGACAGTGAGCTATTGTGAGTTAATGACTAGTTAGGGCAAACTATCATGATCAATAGTCTGACCTCTTTTATGCTGCTTAGTCTGAAGATGCTTAGTTTTATGAGAAAACAATCCCCTAACCCAAGTAATGGCAAATAAAACTATTCCAACTAAAGCCCCAAAAATGAGTAAATAAGAAAACAAAATAACCCCAACAACAGCTAAGACCAACATGATGCCTAAAAATATAAAGGGCATTAGGCGTCCAAAAAGAGACTGCATTAGAAATTTCCCCATGTTTTTACAGGTTGTTTAGATTTGTCGACCGTGTCACGTGATTTATAGATTTTTGCATATTTTTCCTGCTCTTTTTGTTGAGAAAGAGAAAGTTTTGGGTGTTCTTTATCAAATTTCTGCAAGTCTAGGTCAATTTCACTGACATAGTGAGTGAGTTTTGGATATTGACTCATGTTGAAACTCCTCTTTAATCTAGGGACAAATCATAGCATATTGCACGAAGGCGCACTAGCATCTGGTGGAAGGAAAGGATGAGGGGAATAAAATGTCAGAGTTTATTCATTTACTGCCGCCCCTAACTTTAGTAAGCTCCTTGATTGGAATTAGGGAGTTAGGATTAAACATGAGACGTTGCTGTAGCCTGGTTTTAGCTATTTTTTTGACCCTGCAAACAAATGCCTGGGCTTACTCCGCCCCCATTTATGGTAAGCAAAATCTCACTGCAACGCTAAACAGGATTGCTCAAGAAGCAGGCAGCAGTGCAGAAGTGGGTATTCAGATTAAATCTATGCAATCTGGGGAAACACTTTATAGCAAAAACGCTTACGATCTATTTGCACCAGCCAGTGTCATGAAAATTCTCACAGCGGAAGCCGCGCTGCTTTATTTAGGCACAAACTATACTTTTACAACCCGTTTATTGACTGATGCCACCGGCATAGATCACGGCATTATTCATGGTAATGTTTATCTGGTGCATAGCGGCGATCCTTCTTTGACTTATACCGATTTAACAGATTTGTTAGTAGCATTGAAATCACTCAATATTAAAGGGATAACTGGCAATGTGTATATCGATACAACTGCCTATGACCAAGCTAATCTTGGCCCGGGGTGGATGTCTCATGATAAGCAATATTGTTATGCAGCCCCTATTAGTGCGAGCATTATTAATCATAATTGTTTATCGTTTAAAATAGCACCCTCTAAAGTTGGCGGCGGTAGAGCAAGTGTTATTGCCAATCCTCATTATTATTATTCCGGCATTGCAAATTCCGTGACTACCAATAGTAGCGGCCGTTCTCACTCCCGCTATTGTGCTGTGTCGCTAAATACCACAGCAAATAATGGTATTGCAATTAGCGGCTGTATGCCCAAAGGAAAATATGTTTGGGGTGCAAGCACGGTCATTGCAGATATTATGGGTTATAACAAATCATTATTAGGTTGGCTGTTCAGACGCTATGGCATTCAGGTTAGTGGCGATATTACTGCAGGAGCAGCGCATCCAGGTCTTGCGACTATTGCTGTGCATCACTCAAAACCATTGTATTTGCTAGTGAAAGAAATGTTAAAAAAGTCTGACAATATTATTGCAGGTTCTTTATTCAAAAAAATGGGAGAACTTTATAGCAAACAGCCTGGCAGTTGGCAAAATGGCAGCGTAGCAGTCAAAGATGTTTTATCACAAAGAGCCGATGTTGACTCTTCCCAAATAACCATTCTTGATGGTTCTGGCTTGTCTCCGGATAATCGTATTAAACCAGCACAAATGATGCAGGTGCTTAGTTTTGCGTTTCATAATTCATCTACCAATTATCAATTTATTTCTGCGTTGCCGATTGCAGGTGTAGACGGGACATTGAAGCATCGTTTATATAATGTTGCGCGGCGTGTACGTGCAAAAACGGGAACGATAAAGGGGGTCGTTTCTTTGGCGGGTTATGCAGTTAATAAAGAAAAGGAAGCGATTGCTTTTGTCATTATTGTGAATGGGCATCATGGAAGTATTTGGAAATATCGTAAAATGGAAGATGAGATTGTCACGGCGTTGGCAAATTATAAGTCTTAACATAGTAATAGGTGTATTTACTATACTTTGCGCTTAATTAAAGTATCCAACAGAGACGGCACTAATAACTTCAACCACGGCAGCCAACCATATTTTCTAGGAAGAACTAACTCTCGTTTTCGTTTGAATATAGCTGATATTATTTCCTGACTACAAGTTTCAAGCGTTAGCATATGTCTTGCATGCTCTTTTCGTACAGCGCCAACCTTATCTCCCAGCGCCCGCTTCTTTAATTCAGTCCCTTCAATCCATCCCGGAGAAACTATTAATATATCTATTTTTCTATCTAATTCTATACGCAAACTATTAAAAAACCCTTCCAAAGCATGCTTAGACGCCGCATACCCCGTATGATAAGGCACCCCAATTTTTCCTTGAATAGAAGAAATAACTGTAATCATCCCACGTGTTTTTTTGAGATAAGGCAGCGCATGGTAAGTACAATTCACCGCACCCATATAGTTTGTTTGCATCAGTTGTGCAATAGCAGAGAGATCAGATAAATCTGCAAAATGAGACCACATGCTTATCCCCGCATTCAAGATCAAATGATCCAAGCGACCATAATGGTCAATGACTCGGGCAATAGCAGTCTGACAATCCACTTCCGAGGTAATATCACCCACTATTAATAACGGACTTGCTTCACACAATGAAGCAGTTTCATTCAGACCCGCTTGGTTGCGAGACATTAACGCAATATTTGATTTCTTATTAGCTAACTTTATCGAGAGCGCTTTGCCTAAACCCGTAGATGCGCCTATGATTAAAACAGTTTTATTTTCAAACATAGTTATGAACAACTTATTTTGCTAAAATCTTAAGATACACTAAAAGTCATTGGGGATGGAACCTATGAATGATTATGAGATTCTTCGTGAAAATATTTTATTCTGTGATCTTTCTAATAGTGATCTTGATATTTTGTTAAAAATTTCTCAGAAAATTGACGTCAATCAAGGAGAATTTTTTCTTCGTGAAGGGGAAATAGCAGATGCATTTTATTACGTCTTAGAAGGCAAGGCTGTTGTTATAAAAGCAGATAAAAACCAGAATGCTGAGTATGCGATTGCCCATATAGAGTGGGGCAATGCCATTGGTGAAATTGCCTTACTAGACAATAACCCTCGCTCTGCATCTGTAAAAGCAGAGCTACCTTTAAAATTGCTAAGAATCCCATTTAATGAATTAAAAAAATTAGCCGAGAAATCAACGACATTCAATAATGTGATATGGCGTATTGCTGGAAATGTGGGTGGTCGGATACGAGAAACAAATGAAGTCGCAGTTGATGCGTTAGAAAAACAAGTTGCTGAATATAAGATGCGCACAGTCATCGGACTTTTCATGGTGAATGTCATTGTTGCTATCTGCTTATTTACCTTTTTCTTGTCATGGATATCACATCAAGAGGCTGGTGCCGTTGCCAGCACGACAATTACGCTTCCTTTAACACTTGGATTCGTCATTTTATTAATTCTTATCATGAAAGACTCAAAGTTGCCTTTGGCTACATTCGGATTAACAGCGAAAAATTGGCGTAAAGCCGTTATTGAATCAATACTGTTTACCTCAGTTGTTTGTTTTTTTGTGCTAATCGTAAAATGGGTCTTAGTCCATATATCAGTAAAATATATGGGTCATCACGTATTTGAGCCTTATTCAACTATAAATCTTGAGCACAGTTCTACAAGCTTATCGCAGCAAGCTGTGTGGTGGATAATACTTGCAATATATTGGCTTATTGTCTCTCCCTTGCAAGAACTGATTGTGCGAGGCGGGTTACAAGGTCCTTTAGAAGTGTTTTTAACAGAAAAAAATAAGGTTACCAAAGCTATTCTTGTCTCTAATCTTATGTTTGCAACAGCCCATCTTTTTATGGGAATGGATATGGCAATACTTGTATTTTTTGCCGGCCTTTATTTTGGTTGGTTATTCTCCCGCCACCATACTTTGATTGGAGTTATTTTGGCGCATGCTTTCCTAGGAACATGGACTACAATGATTATTGGTTTGTGATGACTGTAAAAAGAGCGGTTATTTAGCTAGATTATCACTCTGCTGTAATAATTCCTTTTTTAACTATAAACGGTGGTTTTGCAAACCAGACAATAACAATCAATGTCATGAAAACACAACCCGACAGCCAGAAAATATCATCTGTTGAGAGCATATAAGCCTGATTGATAATGATCTTGGTTAATGCCGCGATGCTTGCCAGATGATTCAAACCCAATATATGCAATTGATTGAGCATATCATGACTCACAGGATTATAATTATTGATATGCTCTACAAGACGGCTTTGATGAAATGCTTCACGTCTATTCCATAAAGTAATGCTGATAGACGTACCAAAACTACCACCTAAAATTCGACAAAAATTAGCGACGCCTAATCCACTTGCAACTTGTTCTGGCGATAGCTTTGAAATGACTATTGTAGATAAAGGTATAAAAAAGAAAGTAATTCCCAGTCCTTGCACGAAACGAGGTGTAATTAATTGAAAAAATCCAACATCAGTGTAAAAATTGGCTTGCCAAAAAGAAGTGATAACAAAAATAATAAATCCAAAGCTCGTAATAACTCGTAAATCAATTTTATGCATATATGAACCCACTATGGGTGATAACAGGAAAGGTAAAATACCGACAGGTGCCGCAGCTAACCCTGCCCAAGTGGGCGTATAGTCCATTTGAGTTTGTAGCCATAGAGGAAAAATCACCACGTTTGAAAAATACACCATATAACCAAAGGTAAGGCCAATGGTGCCGATCAAGAAATTTCTTTCAGTAAATAGCCTTAAATCAATAATAGGGTAACGTTCCGTCCATTCCCAAACGATTAAAAAACTCAGTGCGATCGTAGAAATGATAGCTAAACTCATAATAAAATTTGAATGAAACCAATCTAAATCATTTCCTTTATCTAATAAAACTTGCAAACAACCAATACCGATGATTAATAAAGCTAGGCCGACCTTATCAATGGGTATTTTTTTGATTGCAGAATCACGTCCGGCTAAAAGATAAGCGGTCAATCCGGCTGATAAAATACCAACAGGCACATTAATATAAAAAATCCACGGCCAGCTATATTGATCTGTGATCCAACCGCCTAGTATCGGGCCCGCAATCGGCGCTACAACTGCTGTCATTGCCCATATGCTAGTCGCAAAACCTTTACGGTGGGCTGGATAATTTGCGAGTAAAATACTTTGGGACAATGGTATCATTGGTCCTGATACTGCGCCTTGAACAACACGAAAAAAAATTAACATAGGTAAGTTAACAGATAAACCACAAAATACAGAAGCGATAGTAAATAATACCGTTGAAAAAACAAATAAACGGACCTCGCCAAATCGCCGTGCTAACCATCCTGTGATGGGCAGCATGATTGCTTGACTCACGGCGAAGGAAGTAATTACCCACGTACCATCGTCAGCACTCACCGCTAAATTTCCTGCAAGCGTTGGGATCGCCACATTGGCAATGGAAACATCTAACACATTCATGAAAATACCAAGCGATAACGCAAACGTTAACAGGACTAATTTACTGCCTGTTAATAATGGTGGGTTATCCATTTAATGCCACTCTAGGTGAATACATATTAGGGGAGGTTGCCTGCAAAATTTTAGTGATCCATTGATTCGCTTGCGATAATTGCTGTGCATAGACTTGCGTGGTGTAGAGCGGCTTTCGTTCAGCTCTTTGTGCTAGGATTGGGCCATTAACGTTATGGATGTTGACGGTCACATGCATGGATAATCCCAGTAGTAACGGATGTTTTTTTAGCTCTGCGGGGTCTAGGGCAATCCGCACCGGTAAACGCTGGACGATCTTAATCCAGTTTCCAGTTGCATTTTGTGGTGGTAATAAAGAAAACGCAGCCCCTGTTCCCGCCGTTAAACCATAAACTCGGCCATGATAAGTGACATCGGGATAAGCATCTGCTGTGAGTATGACGGATTGGCCAATGCGTAAATGTTCAAGTTGCGTTTCTTTGTAGTTAGCATCAACCCAGGTGTCGTTCAGGGGAATAATAGCCATCATGGGTGTATTTAGCATGACGTGTTGACCCACCTGTATATTACGTTTTGCAACATATCCTGCGACAGGCGCAATGGTCAGTGTACGCTGTAAATTGAGATAGGCTGTTTTGAAATTTGATTTAGCCTGCTCTACACGAGGATGGGTGTAAAGATAAGCATTCTCAACCAGAGATTGTGTAGCACGTAAATTATAAAGGGCAAATTTATAGTTTGATTGCGCATTAGCTAATGCCGTTTGATAATGTTGAAATTCTTCGCGAGATACTGCATTTTTCCCTACTAACCCGATACGGCGTTGTAAATCAAGCTGGGCTTTTTCTAAATCTGCTTTGCGTACAATGACTGTGGCTTGTGCACGCTGTGCATTTTCAAAATCTTGGCGTACTTGCCGCACTGTTTCTGCAAGGGTTGCAGATGCGCGTTGCATTGCAATATTCATATCAGCGGGATCAAGTTTAATAATGACCTGATTAGGTGTGACCAATTGAGTGTTGTCAGCATTTATTTCAACTACTGTACCCGGCACTTGAGACATGAGCTGAACCATATTTCCATTGACGTATGCATCGTCTGTATAGACCTCAAATCGCCCCCAAATAAACCAATGTAGAAACCAGGCAATACCAATAGCTAAAAAAACAATGACCAAAACTTCCATGGCTATTGTTCGTTGGTGGTGCTGTTGTGCAGCGTTGGGGGGCGCAGGATCGACATTGTTATCGGGTGGGGTCGATTTCGTTATGTCTGTCATTTGTTATCCCTAACCTATCAAATCATGACCACCTAATGCTTTCAACATCCCGACCATCGCTTGTAAATGTTGAGTCTGCAAAGCGACTTGCACGGCCTGTTGCTGAAGTAATAATTGCTTACTCTGAAGCACGGCTACGTAATCCGCAATGCCGTGATTGTAACGTAAACTGTATAATTTGTAATTATGTTGAGTAGCGCTGAACGCGCTGTCTTGCGCTTTGAGGCGTGCATTGACCGTTTGTAGGATAGATAATTGGTCTGCCACTTCACGTAATGCTGTTAAAATAGTGCTGTTGTATTCGTTTACAGCAGTATCAAATTCTGCATATTTCACACCTAAGTTAGCACGTCGCCTGCCAGCATCAAAGATAGGTAAATCAATGGCTCCTGTGATCGCGTTATTTTGGCTTGCCGACTGAAACAAGTGTTCTAATCCTACGCCTTGGTAGCTATATAAAGCACTTAAATTAATATTGGGGAAGAACCGGGCTTTGGCAACATTAATTTCGTTAGCCGCCGCTTCTGCACGCATTTTGGTTGCATAAATATCGGGGCGTTGGGTGAGCAGGCTGGCGGGTAAATTAGCAGGTAGATGGAATTGATGTTGTTGAAAAGTCAATTTTCCTATTTCAATACGTGTAGTAAAAGGATTTTTTCCCAAAAGTGCTGCAAGCTGGTGACGTGTTAATAATTCTGCTTGGCGAAACTCCTCAAGTATTTGTTCCGTTGCTTTGACATTGGCTTCAATTGTTTTAACAGGGATTTCTGAATTAACACCTTTTTGAGTGCGATCGCCCGCAATTTGTAGAATTTGTTTGGCTGCCTGCCAATTTGCGCGTGCAATTTTAACTTGCTCATTATCATTACAGAGCTGGAAGTAGGTATTTGCAACGGCTGCTGCAAGCACCAGCTGTGATTGTGCTAGTTCTGCTTCTGTTGCTATTTCAGAATTGATTCTTGCCTTCAAAGCTTGACGATTCTTGCCCCAAAAATCAAATTCATAATTAAAATTGAGTGCTAAGGTGCCAATGTTAAAGGTTTTGCCATTAAAAGGGGGCGGGGCTAGCCCAAATTCAGAAAATCGTTGGCGCTGGACATAACCATTAAAGTCTAATGATGGCCACAGTGCAGAATCTACTTCAGCTGCAAGATATTGAGCTTGTCTCACTCGTGCTTCGGCAATCAGAAGCGTAGGAGAGTCAGTAAGCGCGGTATTTATGAGCTGGTTTAATTGGGGATCATGAAACTGTTGCCACCAATGGTTATTAGCTTGATTCTGGCTAGGTTTTTTATAAACATGAGGAGTGGATAAGTTTGCCGTGTCATAAGATTGTGATTTGTTATGCATATCACCATAATATGCGCAGCCAGAAAGCCATAGACAACACCCAAATGAAAAAAGTAAACTGGCTCGCAAATTTTAACCCCTTCATGGAATGAAAATGTCAGTATACACCTTATTTTGTTGGAAAGTTTAGCTTGTTAATTTTAAGAAATTGATTAGTATGACTTACTAACAGAGGGAGCGAGGAACGTAGTGAAAGGGATGATGAGCTATTTTTATTTTTTATTTTGTAGAGCTTTTTTTAAGCTGTACTGTCCGCTTAGTGTAGAAGGTCGAGAAAACTTACCTCCAGGTCCATTTATTCTTTGTAGTAATCACAATAGTCATATGGATACGCCTGTATTAATGCTTGCAACAGGTATGGCATTTAATCAGTTTGGCATGCTTGCTGCACAAGATTATTTTTTTGATAATCCATGGCGAAAAAGAATTGTTAATTTTTTAATGAATTTAATCCCGATTGATAGAAAAATATCCCGCTCGTCCCTGGCTAAAAATATTTCTGCTTGTAAACATTTTGTTGAAAATGGCCGACATCATTTAATAATATATCCCGAGGGAACACGCTCACTTACAGGCGAAATACAACCATTCAAACGAGGTCCTGCATTGATAGCATTAGAATTAGCGATGCCCCTCATTCCTGTGTATATTCATGGTGCTTACCAATCATTATGCAAGGGAAGATATTTCCCAAAATACGGTAAAATTAACGTTAAGATAGGTAAACCGATTTTACCAAATAAAAATAAAAAGCTAGTAACTGAGCTGCTTGAAAGTAATGTGAAGAAACTAAAGGAATGGTCTTTACAATGAGACAAATGAAATGGTGGGGGTGGGGAGAAACTGAAAAATCATTCAATATTAAAAACAAGCCCGCACTATGGCCTTACATGGTAAAAGTGAGCGGTATAAACGATGATATTAATCTAACCATTTCTTCAGTCAAATTAGAAAATATTGCCTTAGCAGAGCCGTTTCTTAGTGATGGCTTCATGTTAGTTCTAAAGGAAATTTTAAAACCAGAACATATTAAACATGATTTTTATGAACGGTTAATTCATACCTATGGAAAGAGTTTCAGAGATCTTTGGCGTATACGTAATGGGATTATCGATCGTTCGCCAGATGTTGTTTGTTACCCTCAAAATGAAGAACAAGTTCAAGCCATTATTGCTGCTGCCAATGAATTTCATATTATTGTTATTCCATTTGGCGGTGGAAGTAATATTGCGGGTTGTTTAGAACCACGGCAATTCCAGGACAGAATGATTTTGTCTATGGACATGAAAGGGATGAATCGTGTGCTTGAACTCGATAGCTATTCTATGATTGCACGCATACAACCTGGCGCAATGGGTCCAGAATTAGAAAAACAATTAAACGAGCAAGGCATGACGCTAGGCCATTTTCCAGATTCATTTGAATACTCATCTATAGGCGGGTGGGTTGCCACGCGATCAGCGGGCATGCAAAGTGATAAGTATGGAAAAATTGAAGATATGGTTATTGCGCTGCGCATGGTGACACCTAGCGGCGTATTGGTAACACGCAATGTTCCAAAATCCTCAAATGGAATTGGTATTAATCAGCTATGCATTGGCAGTGAAGGCATATTAGGTGTGATTACTGAGGTTACAGTGCAAGTGCATAGAATGTCTGCTAAAAAAGAATTTCACGGTTACCTTTTTCCTCATTTTGAAAAAGGGGTAGCTGCGATTTATGAGTGCGGACTACAGAATGTTATGCCTAGCATGACTCGTTTGAATGATGCTGATAAAACTGCATTGTCATTTGCTTATAAGTCTAAGGGTTCTTTTTTTCATGGTATTTTGTCAAATGTT
>DHJK01000187.1:0-2608 GCA_002404295.1 Legionellales bacterium UBA4722 | reverse complement strand
AAAAAATTTAATTTTGAACAAGCGTGTTTAATGTTGGTTGCCTTTGAAGGTGATAATATTAAACATCAAATAAAAAAAGTCAGCGCTATTTATAAAAAAATGGGCGGCTTTCATTTGGGGACAGGTCCAGGTAAGGCATTTGAGCATGGCAAGTATGATTTCCCTTATTTACGCGATTTTGTTATGGATCGCGGGATGTCTGCGGATGTCAGTGAGACGGCAACAACGTGGAAAAATTTATTGCCTATGTATTATCATGCTCGAGAGTCCATTCAGACAGCCATAGCTCAGACAGGTAGTAAGCCATGGTGTGGTTGCCATGTGAGTCATACGTATAAAACGGGTGCAAGTTTATATTTTACTTTTGCATTCAAACAATCTGATAATCCATTGAATCAATATTTGCATGTCAAAAAAGCGGCTGAAGATGCATTTATTCAATCGGGTGGAACACTGTCGCACCATCATGCAGTAGGTTGTGAGCATATACCATGGTTAAGTGATGATATTTCTATGGCAGGTGTAAAAGCGATTCAAGGCATTAAAGCATCCCTTGATCCAAAAAATATTATGAATCCCGGTAAAATGATACCCGGTGATTTGCCATTAGCAGACTGGGGATGGACAATTTAAAAGGGAAGTATCTATGAAATTTCCAGCAGGGGGTTACGCCCAAGAAGATGTTGAAAAACGTAAAAAATGGTTAGAAGAAAAATATTCTATTGATTTTGATAATAAAAACCTACCTTCGCCTGAAGATTATAGAGGATTGACTGAGAATCAAGTTAATCATATCAGTTTACCAATGTCTGTCGCCGGTCCGTTATGTATTGATGGAACTTATGCTAAAGGTGAGTTTTATGTGCCATTATGTACGCTTGAAGGAACGCTTACGTATTCTATGATGCGTGGACTTAAAGTCACATCACATTCAGGTGGAATCAAGACTTATCATGTCAAACAAGAATTGTCACGAAGCCCCATGTTTATATTCAAGGATATTCAGTATATTCATTTTTTTGTTCAGTGGGTAAAGCAAAATTATCAAAAACTTAAAGAGGCTGCTGAGTCAACGACTCGCCATGGAAAGCTTATTCGTATCGACAATTATTTTGTTCAAAATCGAGTTATTTTAGATTGTATTTATGATACGGGAGAAGCGGCTGGACAGAATATGGTAACATTTGCTACGCAAGCAATGATAAATTATATCCGTTCTCAGTCTATTCCTGGGCTAGTTAATTGTTTAATTGAAGCGAATTTTAACGGTGATAAAAATTCTAGTCATAAAAATTTAATGCTAGGGCGAGGACACACGGTTATTGCAAGTGCAGTTATTTCTAACAAAGTGTTAAAACGTTTTTTAAGAGTGGGCGCCGAGTATTTACCTAAAGATTTTATAAACGCCTATTTAGGTTCTGTGATGGCAGGAACAAGTCCTAATTTACATATTGCTAATGCATTAGCAGCGATATATCTTGCAACGGGCCAAGATGTGGCTTGTGTTGCTGAAAATTCGTTAGGTATTGTGAGTTATGAGCATCAAGAAGGTGATCTGTATGTGAGTCTAACGATGCCATCTATTACGGTTGGAACAGTCGGTGGTGCTTGCAGATTACCAGGTCAAAAACGTAATTTGCAATTATTAGGCTGCGAAGGTGAAAATTCTTCAAAAAAGCTAGCTGAAATTATTTGCGCCTCAACGCTTGCTTTAGAAATTTCATTGACTGGCGCTATCTCTAGTCATGAGTTTGCGAATGCGCATTTGAAATTTGGAAGATTGAATAAGATGGAGCTTGTTAGGGAAAAAGATACCTTATAAATATAAACCCAAATAGGATAATGACGTATTGAATAATGAAGCAAATAAGTGTGATGCCTAATACATATTTAACCATATTTAACTTTTGGGGTTGGTAGCGTAACAAGGCTTTTTCCCAGATTAAATCGCCTATTTTTTCTAATGTAGACCCAAAAGGCATATATAAATCTAGCCAAACGGATGCTTTATTGAGGCTTTTTAAATTATGCTGATGATGTCTTTTATGATTTTTAGTAGACATTAACCCGATTTTTTCAAAAAATACCATTAGATAATAAATTGGTTTGGTATAAAAAGTTTCTCTTTTGTTATTATGATACCATTCATGACAAACAGATTGAAGCAGCCGTGTAATCCACATAAAAGAAAGAGCCGAAATACCAAGCAGAGGATCAATGCAATATAATATAATTGCTACCCCCACCTCAGAAATAAAATTTGTCCATGTTGTAAAAGATTTAAAATGATCGACAGGATCAAAAATATAACTCAATCTTGTTTCCAGCCATCTTTCATGATAGACCCTGGTATTTCTATAATGATGAATAAAAGAATGGTGTACTAGAATACCCATGTTTTTTTCGGGGATTTCTATAAAGTCAGCATGAAATGCAATATGACCCAGCATGAACATGATATTTTCTAAAAAATAACAGAGCGCGAGTCCAAAAATAAATAATGGTAAGCTTTTATATGCTGTATAAGCTGATCCAGCTAAAGAAAATATTAATATAGAATATAAAAAAACAGTAAATAAAACTCGTTTAAATCCCAAAACGCAACGCG
>DHJK01000151.1:36571-36909 GCA_002404295.1 Legionellales bacterium UBA4722 | reverse complement strand
GGAGAGGAAACAAGATGAATATCCCTGAAATTTCGGTGCAAAGAGCTTCATGCTTTGCGTCAAGAAAAGGCTAATTTCTTTTTATTAGATGTGAGAAATCCCAATGAATATGCTATTTGTCATTTGAATGGTCATTTAATTCCATTGAATGAGCTGCCGTCACGATTAAATGAATTAAATCCAGAGCAGCATATTGTCGTGCATTGTCACTCCGGCGGTCGTTCACGCCGTGCCACTGAATTTTTAATCCAGCAAGGATTTAAGAATGTTTGTAACTTACGGGGTGGTGTTACTGCATGGTCGAATGAAATTGATTCTTCGATGCCTAAGTATTAATA
>DHJK01000151.1:35301-36445 GCA_002404295.1 Legionellales bacterium UBA4722 | reverse complement strand
TCTTCGATGCCTAAGTATTAATAAGTGCAGTAATGACTCACGCTCGCAGCTATGACGACGGCAGCGTGAACTGTTGTCAAACGCCGTATTGATGCTATTTTTATCGATAACTCAAGTTATAAAGGCGTATTTCTTTTGTGGTCTGCGGGGTTGTCTAATTTAAATTGGGTTGGTTTTATATTAGAAACTATAGTTTCTCCGGTGGAAGAGAAAATTTTACAGACATAGTGGGCAGCAGATAGTGTTAATAGTGTAGCAATACATTTAAGCACATACGTTCCCCATCCATCGCGTCGTTTATTAAATGTATTTGCAATATCTTCTGTAAGAGCATTTCTAAGAGAAATAATTTTTTCAGCATCCGTCGCATTAGAATCCTTATTTATGGCATTGATTAATGTTTGGCATGCAAGTATTTTATCGGTGGGATCGGATAGAATATGCATTTTGAATAATGCCCGTGTTTTAAATGAGTTAAGATGTATTTTGTAAGCTTCTAGCTGCTGGGTTAGTTCTAGCAGTGTATTTTTATTATAGTCTATTAATTTCTGAGTATCCTCATTGTTAAGCATGATAGTATTATTAATAATTTTATCGTCGGCATTGAAGGTGATCTGATAACTATTATTTTGTTGAGATATTCCTATCGGTTTAATTCCGTACCGTGCTTCTATTAAATTAAGAGTGTCATATCGCTCCTTTAATTTTTTGAAATCTGGACTTGGTATGATATCCTATAAGGTGAAAAGTGCATTAGTACAAGGGCTTTTTCGTTTTCCTTCGCTGTTTGGAGGTAATTTTAAAAGCTCAATCAAATCATACATGTTTCCTAGTTCCTCAGGTAAAGTGACAGGAATCTTTGGAACTTCTGAGCCAATAACGGAAACCAGCGTATCGCCTAGGCGTTTTCTTTCATTATTAGCAGTAAATTTTTCCGTTTTTGCTAGTTTTATATGTTCTTTTAGAGGGGTAGAAAATAAGTGGTTAAAGTTTTCAATTATATTAGGCTCATTAGCTTGATAAAATATCCAAGCAGGAGTTTCAACGCTTTGCCCAGCATTGGTTTTTACTTTAATTTTTTTTATTAATGCAATATAGTTTCCGGAAAAGTTATTAATAAGAAATTCATTAAACCGCTCTTTCC
>DHJK01000151.1:15140-35217 GCA_002404295.1 Legionellales bacterium UBA4722 | reverse complement strand
CGGAAATTCATTAAACCGCTCTTGCGCTTTTTTCTCGGGAGGGCTTGTTGTTCTCTCTCTGATCATAATTCGTGGTGTGTTATCACTTATCGTTGCACTGGCCTCATAATGATTTGCCAGAGAGAAATGAGGGTGATCCAATAAGGTATTTAGTCGTTTGGCTTCCTCCGTTAGTTGATTAAGTGCCTGTCCTCTCCGTTTTTCTTCTGCGCTTGCAATTCCTGAGCCTTGCTGTAATCGTGGGAAAGCTGCGATTAATCTAAGTATGTCTTCATGATCGCGAATAGGTTGTAAGAGAAGATGCTGACCTCTAAACATATAAATTACCTCCATCAATATACAGTATAAGTGAGACGAATTTATGACATAGTAAAATTATAACAATTTTAGCTACGTTTTGTTTAATAAATCCCGTTTTTTGTATTTTAAGGTCAGAAAAGCAAGAAAATTGTTCACATTGAGGCTAAATTACATGTAAATCCGCCTTGACGAGGAATATATGCATGATATAATTATGTCATGGAAATCAAAAAACGACTATTAAACATCCAGTTACCACCCGTTAAGTCCGCTTTTTTGTGGGGGCCGCGTAAGGTCGGCAAAAGCACTTGGATTCGTAACAATATGAAAAAGTCGATAGTCATCGATTTTCTAAAAACCGATGTTTTTGCTGATTATATTTCTAGACCTTCCTTGTTGCGCGAACGTTACAGCGAAACGAAACAGTTAATCGTGATTGATGAAGTGCAAAAAGTGCCTGACATATTAAATGAGGTGCAGTGGTTAATTGATAATTGTTCTATTTCGTTTTTGTTAACAGGATCCAGTGCAAGAAAATTAAGAAAAACACATGCCAATTTATTAGGTGGGCGTGCTTGGCGGTATACAATGGCGCCGTTGTGTTCTGCTGAAATTCAGGATTTAGATATAGAACAAGTGATGGTATCGGGTTTGTTACCTTCTCATCTACTATCCACTGATCCCATTCAAGATCTTCGGGCATACGTTGCGGATTATTTGAAAGAAGAAATTGCCGCTGAAGCCGTTATACAAAATATTCCGAGTTTTTCTGAATTTTTACATATTGCCTCAGTCACTTCAGGAGAAATACTCAATTATACGAATGTAGCAAGAGAAACAGGCGTGAATGCAAAGGTCATTAGAAATTATTTTCAAATTCTTGAAGATACTTTGTTAGGTCATCGACTTCAAGCCTGGAAAAAATCACCTAATCGTCGGTTGGCTGAAACAGAAAAATTCTATTTATTTGATGTGGGCCTTGCAAATTATCTTGCGCGACAAAAACCTAAAATAGGGTCTAAAGAATTCGGTAAGTCTTTTGAGCATTTTATATTGATGGAATTAAAAGCCTACCAAGCTTATCGCAATCCAGAATTACCGCTTCATTACTGGCGAACAAGCGGTGGCCTTGAAGTTGATTTTATTTTAGGTGAGATGGAATGTGCTGTTGAAATTAAAACTTCTACGCGTATTGATCATCATGCGGCTAAGGCTTTAAAAGTGTTACAAGAAGACCACACAGTAAAACGATCTATTATTGTATCATTTGAATCAGAGCCTAAAAAATTAAATAAAAATATTGAATGTATCCCTTGGAAATTATTTTTAGACATGTTGTGGGCGGATCAGCTTATATAATCTGGAAAAACGAATCGAAAAGTTGAAACTTTGACATAGGTTTATCCTCCTCGTCTGAAGAAGCTACTAACGCTGCTCTTTGCTGACTCTTCAGATTTGACGATTGGCTTTTCTTTAGCGGAAAAGAAGGTTTTTTTAGTTTCTGGAGACATAAGGCTCTCATCTTTTTTTAATGCGTCATTGATATTTCCTATTGTACTACTTGATTTGGTAATAAACCCGATCTTGCTCGTTTCTGCCTTGAGAATATTATTTTTAGTTACTAACAAATGTGTATGTAACTGGTTGGTGACAGACGTTATCTTATCGTCAGTAATTTCACTGGGTGGTAGTCTGGCTATATTTTGCAGTGAGTTTGCTAATTCAGTAAGCGCTTTTAGCTTCACAAGATTAACAGGTTGTTTTGCTTGATAAGAGTTTATTATCTTAAGGCTCTCATCAATTAACGTATTTAACCTAATATATTTATTAGCCAGTTCATCTGAAAAGCCTTGAGTTGACGCCACTGACAAAAATTGTGCTGATCTATTATTCTTAAATAATTTAACCTCTGCTAGAAAAGACTGAGCTGGATGGTTTATTCCTTGCCTGATCAGTTCGTTTTGAGTGTCTTGTTTAAACACGGTTGTGTTTGGTGGAGTAGACATTAATCGTACACTTATTTTTAGTGGTTTCGCGGCCTGTATTACATCACGCTCCATCAGATCTATTATTTCAGCATTTACAAGACTTGGGTTTTTAGCGTATGTGTCGGTATTTGTTATTTTTTGAAGATGCTTCAGCACTATATCTCGATATGTAGTTGCATATAAGTTTCCATCTGCTCTAGATGCAATATCCCCATTTGTAATGGCTTCAGCAATGCTATTTTTAATGATTGCTAATATCTTGCCATCGGGTGTGCCCTTGACCGTAGCGCTAGAGTATCCAGCATCAAGCACACCAGAAAGTAAATCACGTACGGCTGGCGAGTATAGGTTGATTTCATTATCTAACCGCATATCAATATTTTTACTATAATAGTGTGCAAATTGACACGTATGCCCAACAAACATATCTGTTGATAACGCTTCCTTGCTCGATGGCTTTTCAGGGGCCGGCATGATATTGCTGACGCTCTTCACTAACCCTGCGGGTTTAACTGCTGGCCTTTCGTTAGCAGAAAAAGAGGTTCTTTTAATTTGTGGAGGGACAAGCTTCTCATCTTTTTGTAATGCGGTAGCGATATTTCTTAACGTGCTACTTGATTTGGCATCAAACCCAGGGCTCTTTAACTGTTCTGATTCAAGAATATCTTCATAAGTGACTAACAAATTGGTACGTAGCTGGTTGGTAATGGGTGTTATACTTTCGCTGTTAATGGCCTCGGGTGGTAGATCACAGATAGCTTGCAGTGCGTTTGTCAGTTCAGTAAGCACTTTTAGTTTCTCAAGATTGACGGGTTGTTTTATTTTATAAGCGTTTATTATATTAAGGCTTTCATCAATTAACATATTTAATCGATTATATTTATTAGTTAACTCATCCGAAATGCCTTTAGTTATTGCTTCTGGTACAAAGGCTGTTGACATATTATTTTTAAATAGTTGAATACTCCTCATAAGCGTAGTCTGATTTGGAGGGCTGAGTCCTTCTGCAACCATGGCTTGTTGAGCAATTGGGTGAAATATGGTTGTGATTGATAGATCGGGCATTGCATTTTCTTTTACTGACATGAAACTTTCTTTTTTAATAATAATGTCCTTCAGAGAGTCATCTAAAGTTTTCATGTAGGCGCTTATTTTTTCTTCCCGGGTAGATTTACTAGAGTTTGCTTCCTCAATATCGATTTTAACAAGAGGTTGTAATATTGCTGCTATCATTTCTTCCATGTATTTTCTACCCTGTGGGATATTTGTAATAAATCCATTTTCAACACAAGTAGTAATATGAGCTTCCATACACCTTATGACGATACCATCCCCGTCGCTACTTTGCTGACCAAATAGCACGGTAAATCGATCCGCTACCTTGTTTAGTAAGTCGCGATCGCAATTTGATATCTTGTCAGTAATGCGTGCTGGAGTATAAAGGTTTGCTGTTTCTAGTATACCCGTACTACCTTTAAGCTCGGTGTATTGTAACGCTTTAATTAAATCTGCTTTGCTATCTAACGCTTTTGGTTCTGATTTCATAGTTGCACCTTCCCCGCCATGCTTACTCTGTTCCTTTAAGCATAGCACTTGTTGGTAATATTGCCTTTTTTGTAGGTGGGAGGTGGCTAGCTTGATGATTTTTATAGAAGTATTTTCTGAAGAATTTATCAATCGATGTTTATGAAACGTGAATTAACTTAAGAAAGTGATGTAGGTCATTGATATTTAAAATTAACGTTGCTAAGCAAAAACAGGAGAAACTCAGCCGATCCTTCGCCCTAGAAAGAAGGGCTCAGGATGACAAAATCTATTTACCGGATTGTAATGCGCCGTAGCAGGGAATGACACAGCTATTCCACTGTCACCGACTTCGCCAAATTCCTAGGCTGATCCACATCCGTGCCTTTTAGCACAGCAACATGATAAGCCAATAATTGCAAAGGAATGGTATACACAATCGGCGCTAGCATTTTATCAACAGTAGGCATTTCGATAATATGAATCCCTTTGTCCGTAGATTTCATACTATCCGTAAAAACAAATAACTCACCACCGCGCGCGCGCACAGTATGTAAATTTGATTTGAGTTTTTCTAGCAATTCATCATTAGGTGCCACAGTCACAACCGGCATGTTTTTATCTACCAGCGCAAGTGGGCCATGTTTTAATTCGCCAGCTGGATATCCTTCAGCATGAATATAAGAAATTTCTTTTAATTTAAGCGCGCCTTCTAATGCAATAGGGTATAACGCACCGCGGCCTAAAAACAAAGCATGTTCTTTATCAACAAAAGCAGTCGCAAGACGAGCAATGATGTCATCTTGTTTAAGTGCGGCTTCCAGTGCTTGAGGTAGCTTGCGTAACTCAGCCACTAAGTGGTGTTCCGTTCCCGCAGGCAAGTGATGATGTCGTCCTAAGACGATTGTCAGCATGAGTAGAGCTGTCAATTGTGCTGTAAATGCTTTAGTGGATGCGACCCCAATTTCCATGCCCGCACGTGTCATAAAATGCAATTCTGATTCACGAATCAGTGAGCTTTCTGGTACATTGCAAATAGCCAGTGAACTTAAATACCCTAATTTTTTTGCTAAACGTAATGCTGCCAACGTATCCGCTGTTTCGCCTGATTGCGATAATGTCACGAACAAGCTATTAGGCTGCACCATGACTTTGCGATAACGAAACTCGCTCGCAACTTCAACCGAACACGGAATACCAGCCAGTGATTCTAACCAATAGCGCGCAACCATCGCAGCGTGATAACTCGTGCCGCAAGCAATCAATTGCACATGCTGTACTTGCTGAAAAATTTTCGTGGCGCTTAAACCAAAGGCACTGTCAAGGATGGTGTCTTTGCCTAAACGACCTTCTAAATTAGTAATAACAGCTTGTGGCTGCTCAAAAATTTCTTTGATCATGTAATGTCGAAAATTACCGCGATCCGTGCTATCTAGCGTCATATCGACTTGATGAGTTTCACGCTCAACCGGTTTATTCTCAATGTCATAAATCGCAATAGCCGTTTTTGTGATATCAGCGATATCGCCTTCTTCCAAATAAATGAATTTGTTAGTAGAGGATAATAAAGCCAACATATCCGATGCAAAAAAGTTTTCATTCTTGTCGCCTTTGCCAATCACTAATGGTGAGCCATGACGCACTGCGATAAGACGGTCAGGAAAGCTTGCAGATAAAATTCCGAGTGCATAAGCACCTTCCAGTTTCGCGACTGTTTGTTGCGTTGCAAGAAGTAAATCACCCGTTTTTTTAAGATGATAATGAATTAAATGCACTACAGTTTCTGTATCTGTTTCTGAGCTAAATTCATAACCTTGCTCAAGAAGAAATATTTTTAATGCTTCGTGATTTTCAATAATGCCATTATGCACCACAGCAACATCGTTATGTGACACTAAAGGATGCGCATTTTCTTCAGAAGGCACACCATGTGTTGCCCAGCGTGTATGTGCAATACCGATGTTGCCATCGATAGTAGAATTGGCCGCGGCATTTTCAAGCTCGCGCACTTTTCCGGATGTACGTAAACGTTCTAATTGATGCTTGTCGGTTAAAATTGCAAAACCTGCTGAATCGTAACCACGGTATTCCAGACGTTTCAGACCATCAATTAAAATTTGTTTAATGCTACGCTCAGCTATTGCACCGACAATGCCACACATATTAACTCTCCTGCTTGCTTTTCTTTTTTCGTTGCCAATTGGCGATGCTGCGTTGGGGTGTGCGGCATAGTGTTAATTGTTGTGCTGGCGCATCACGTGTAATGGTAGAGCTTGCACCAATGGTGGCATTTTCCCCGATAGTTACGGGCGCCACTAATGATGAATTGGAACCAATAAATGCATCATCACCAATAATAGTTTTATGTTTGTCTGCGCCATCATAATTACAAGTAATAGTACCTGCGCCGATATTCACGCGTTTACCAATTTCGCTGTCACCGATGTAGCTGACATGATTCAGTTTGCTATGTGAACTGATAGTGCTATTTTTAATTTCGATGAAATTACCGATATGAACATGCGATGCAACGTGTGTGCCTGGTCGAACTCGTGCAAAAGGGCCGACGATGCAATGTTCAGCAATGTCCGCGCCATCAATCACACAATTTTCTTTGATTTCCACGTGATCACCCAGTGTCACATTGCGTAATACAGTGTTAGCACCAATTTTGCAATGATTGCCGATAATCACTCGACCTTCTAAAATAACATTAATATCAATAGTAACATCATGGCCACAAGAGACATCACCGCGCACATCAAGCCGTGAAGGATCATAAAGCGTTACACCCTGCTGCATTAATTTCACAGCAGAGCTATATTGATACATGCGTTCAGCTTGAGCGAGCTGTAAACAATCATTGATACCCGCTATTTCTTCTAAACGGAGAGGCTTCTCTGAGTGAATGGTTAGATTTTCTTTAACTGCAAATTCAACAATCTCCGTTAAATAATATTCATGTTGCGCATTTGTGTTTTGTAATAAAGGCAACCATTTTTGTAAATAACCCGCAGGTACTAAATAAATCCCTGTGTTAATTTCTTTAATAAGACGCTCACTGGCGGTTGCATCTTTTTCTTCAATAATACGAGTAATTTTATTATGCTCGTCTCGAAAAATGCGTCCTAAACCCATGGATATGGGGTAATCAGCAGTGATAATGCCTAGCACGTTGGTAGGTGTCTTATCTATAAATTGTTGCAACGTTTCTGTAGTAATAAGAGGAACATCGCCATAGAGAATAAGAACGCGGTCTGAGGCAGAAAGATGGGGCAATGCTTGTAGTGCTGCATGTCCTGTGCCTAGCTGCTGCTGTTGTTCGACCCAAGTGACATTGAGTTCTGGAAGTGCGGCACGTACGACTTCTCCCTGATGTCCATAGATAACAATAGGCGGGATGCTTGGATAAAGCGGAATTGTGCTTTGTACGACATGTTCTAGTAAAGTTTTACCCGCTAAGCGATGTAATACCTTAGGTAATTTTGAATTCATGCGTTTGCCCTGGCCTGCGGCCAGGATGACAATGCTGAGAGACATAATAAGAGTTCAGATCCTTGATAGATTTTTGCGATTATATATCAGAAGGTTTCGATTAGCATTAATCTCAGTAAAAGTGAATAACGCTTGTAAGTCCGGCATTAGATGATGTATTATTGCACACCAAAATTAAACATGTAAAAATTATTATCAAAAAGAGGTGTGTAATGGCGTTCGGTAGGCTAACACAATGGTTTTATTCAACTAATTCTACAACACTTCCGGCTGATGAAGAGAAGGTATCACTACTATCAGCCACGCACTCGTCAGATTATAGCAGTGTTTCTATAAATGTAGCTCCTGAAAGTGGTGGGGTAATCTCTGTTTTTGAAATTCCAGATTCAAAAGGGATGCTAGAAGCAGCCACCCGAAGTTCACATATTAGAGCTAGACTACATCAAGCTGATAATCGTATAACACAAATACTCACAAGCAGGACGGCATTTGTTCTAGCCGTAACTGGAGTCTTTGCAGGAATAACAGGGCTGGGGTTAGCGATACAATTTGATGGAGAAACAGAGAATAAAAATTTCAATTCAATCTGGGATCCTTACCGTGACCATCCATGTCCTGCAGATTCCAATACTTTTTCTACATTGCCAGAAGTGTTTTATGATGCACCTAACGATCCTGTGGGAGATGAAATTAGGTATTTTTTTTATCCTCATCAATATTGTGAGGCGAATGCTAATGAAAAAATTAATTTCGAAGTTTCTCAATCCTTATCGGCGGAATGTTTATTCTTGTTGAAGAATTCATGTGCTAATGAAGAAAGTGCAAGTGAGTTGGACAACTTATCGGATGAGATTACAGTTATGGAGATTGTGCTTCTATTAGCGCTGGTTGGAGGAATGGGTTACTGTGTACGTCAGGCAGTAATGAATGTTACCCAAGCTGCTGCACAAATAGAAGAAGAGACATTAGTACAACAAGGTATGATTTCTACTGATGAGGCAAAAACCGTCGTGCAGAGATTGTATGAACAAAATGAAATACAGCAAACTTATAAATATTTAAAGAGTGTAAGAGACATGGTCTCTCGCGATTTTTTCCCAACATGTGCTAATGCTGCTACCGCTATTTTTGATTACCTTGTGCGAGATTTAGATTTTTTTATCAAACATGCGCTATCCACATTGCGTTGTGAGCCTTTTCAAATAAGAGTTACGAACAAGCATTCATTAGTTTCTCATATGTTATTTTCTGCTGTTGCTTCATCTTCTAATCATCATGCAAGTAAAGATAAGTATAAATTACCTGGGGCTATAACGAATACTCTTTTAAGTTATGTCGATTTTGAAGAGTGTGGAATTGTAAAGCTGTCGCTGCCAGAAGAAAAAGAAGCAATTAAGTCTTTAAGCACTGTTGCATCATTGGATGAAGATGATCAAGAGAGCCCATTAAATGAAGAGCAGCTGTTCGAGAAAGTACAATTAGCAATAGCGCTGTCTTCTATTGTGGAAAATGCTTTTTATGTGCGCGTAGATTATTTAAAGGATAAGTATCTTTTTTACTTTAATAAAGCCAGAAATGAATTAATAAAATTGAATATCAGTCAAGAACAGGTTGTCGAATTTGATCGGATCTCACAGCCTGCTAATGTCATATCAATGTTAACAGTAGAGCAGTTAGCAAACATTATTGATGTGACCAAGCATGATATTTATGTCAATTTTGATAACTCCGGCGACGCTTCTTGCTCTGTGCCTAAGTTTAAATAAGTGTTCATGGGGTGACAGCTTCAGATAAATTTTTTATCAATGCTTGTAGAGGAGGATATGTATAGCTTGTTTTATCGATGCAGATAAAAGCCGTATGTTCTAGCTTGTCTCCCATCGCATCAATCATGAACGACATTTCATTTAACGGTCGTACCACTTCTTGTTCATTGGTAATTAAAATAGGATCATCGCTGACGGTATAAGATTGGTGAGGTGTTTGAATCAGGGCAAGTTGCCAATCTTGGAGTGTTTCACTGTGAGCAGCCTTAAAATCGACGAGTAATTTTTTAATACGATCCACATCTGCGATATCAATACGAATAATTTTTGGCATTTGTCGATAATGTAGCCGTTGAGCGATTTGAGCCGCAGGGTGTTGTGTATCCATCTGGGCTAATAATTTGATAATAGCAGATACATCATAATCGCAGAGTTCTTTGTAGTTAGCATAGTTTTGCGTTAGAAATTGTTGTTTATGTTGATTTAAATCAGTAGCCGCATTGATTTGTTGATTAAATTGATTGGCGTTTGATAAAAAGGTGCCTAAGCGTGTTTTTTTGATGTCTGCATAAGGGGCATAATCATCTACACTTTGCGCTAGGCTCGTGAGCAATTGAATGAGGAAAAACTCCAGCGCTAATTTTTTGGGATGCAGGTAAATGTTACGCGTCATTAACCGTCGGGCCATTAAGTAATGCTCAACTACACCAATGCCTTTGTGCGTGAGACCTAAGCGCTCCCCTTGGGGTGAGTTCACAATCATCATGGAGTTGAGCATCCAGGGTAAATCAAATTCGCCATAGGCCACACCGCAAAAATGACTGTCTCTTAATAAATAATCAAGCCGATCTGCATCGAGTTGTGAAGATACAATATCCGCCAATAAACGTTTGACAGGTGTTTTATGCATAATCATGGCTTCAATGAGTTTGAATTTTTCTTCAGTGAGGTTGTGTCGTGGATTATTGTGATTGTACTCAGTGAAAAAAGCTTTTGTGCGATATTCTGATAAAAAGAAGGGTGTCCAGGCTTCATGGCGAATCAGTTTTTGATGAAACAAATCTTCAAAAGCATGGGAGAAAGGGCCGTGACCCATATCATGTAATAAGCAGGCGATCATGACGAGTTGTCGCTCTTCTTCTGCCAAGCCTATTTTGTGGGCGATTTGACCTGCAATATAGGAGCACCCTAGAGAATGGTTAAAACGTGTATGAACTGCGCCTGGAAAAATGAAATCACCCATGCCTAGTTGTTTGATATGACGCAGGCGTTGAAAATTGGGGCTGTCATAGAATGGTTTTAGCCAATTATTTTCGGATGTGGAAAATTGCATGGTGCCATGTACGGGGTCTTTGATGACGTGGGAGATGTTTTCATTATTCATAATGGACAACTTGTGGGTTTAATGTTGTTTGATTCTATCTTATCGCGAACCTACCCTCAACTCTCGTCATTGCGAGCGTGAGGACGCAACCTAGCCTTTCCAGAACTGATTAGCAGCATTAAGCTCACAAAGCAGCGCTGAAAGACTAGGTTGCGTCCTCGCGCTCGCAATGACGAGAGTTGAGGGCACGGGCACGTTCACGATTGGGTCGGTGGAACTTGCTGAATAATTAACAACTATCCGCCCTAGCGCTTCCCTCGCCGATTGATTAAGATGTTAGCCAATATGAGCAGGAGTAAGATGATGGTGAAAAAACGCGGTTTGGGGAAATCATTAGATGCATTATTAGTTGGCTCGTCCTCAGCAGGTGAGGAGCAGGGTCAGTCTGATGGCAATAAAGAAAAATTATGTCAGTTATCAGTCAATGTCATTCAAAGTGGCAAGTATCAACCGCGACGGGACATGAATCCTGAAGGATTAGAAGATTTGGCGAGTTCAATCCGTGCGCAAGGTGTGATTCAACCGATTCTTGTGCGGCATTTATTGGGCGGTCGTTATGAAATAGTCGCGGGTGAGCGGCGTTGGCGTGCTGCGCAATTAGCAGGTCTTACAGAAATTCCGGCGATTGTGCGAGATATTCCTGATGAGGCGGCTGTTGCGATTGCGTTGATTGAAAACATTCAGCGTGAAAACTTAAATCCCGTTGAGGAAGCGATGGCGTTGCAACGGTTATTAGATGAGTTTTCCATGACGCATAGTCAAGTGGCTGAGGCTGTGGGTAAATCGCGAGCCAGTGTGACTAATCTATTGCGATTGTTGGGGTTGTCGATGGAAGTGAAAACGATGCTTGAGCATGGTGATCTAGAAATGGGTCATGCGCGTGCGTTGCTGACATTGTCGGTTGATGCGCAAATTGAGGCGGCGCGTGCGATAGTGAATAAAGGATTGTCGGTGCGTGAAACTGAAGAGTTGGTGCGTCGCATGCAGATACCTAAGTTGCCTGGTGTCCCTAAATCAATAGATCCTGATGTGGCGAGGTTGCAGGAGTCTTTATCTAAGCGGCTGAATTTGTCGGTTGCGATTCAGCATAGTATTAAAGGTAAGGGAAAGTTAGTGATTCGCTATGATAGCATTGCGGATTTGGATGGGTTGTTGGAGTATTTTCAGTAAAACTTAGCACACCTCTCCCACAAGGGGAGAGGTGTCCTAAGCTGGTTCATTACCAAAAAAACAGGATCCCCCTTGAACAAAAAACAAATACTCTCCATCAGTCTAGGCAACACCCTAGAATGGCTAGATTTCGGATTAATCATCTACATGGCTCCACTCATCGGCGCTACTTTTTTCCCGCACCACACCGGCACCACCGCAACACTAGAAACATTAACAGTCTTCGCCGCCGGCTTTATTTGCCGACCGCTCGGTGGTATTTTATTCGGCCATATTGGCGACACTCGTGGGCGAGCGAAGCCTTTGCGGTTCTCCGTGCTGCTCATCGCTTTATCAACGATACTCGTCGGCATTTTGCCTTCATATGAAACGATCGGATGGTTATCACCCGTATTGTTCACCCTGATTCGCTTAGCTCAAGGCATATCTATAGGCGGTGAATATACAGGCGTCATGATCATGCTCGCTGAATCCGCCCCTAAAAATAAACGCGGCTTTATCACCAGCTTCGCAGCATCCGGTGCCAATTTAGGATTTTTGTTAGCCACGGTCTCTCTTATCTTATTAAAGATATTTCTTAGCAAGCAGGCAATTGCTGACTGGGGGTGGCGATTACCTTTTTTATTAGCAGGCTTGCCGGGTCTCATTATTCTCTATTATCGTTTTAAGCTATCTGAAACACGTATCTACTCCCGATTGAAATCAACTCATCATCTCACTGCCATCCCGTTCGTGACAGCGCTCACGCTTGCGCCAAAACAATTGCTAGTCATACTTGGCTTAACTTGCATGAGCTCCAGCTTTTACTATATTTTTTTCGGATTCATGCCTACTTATCTAGATGTATTTATGGGGGTGCCGTTACAGAGCTCGCTTTTTACGCAATCGTTATTATTAGTCGCTATGCTGTTTCTAGTGCCTGTCGTAGGTTTTTTGGGTGATCGATTCAGTCGAAGAAACATGCTGCTCCTAACGGCCAGTTGCATTATCATTTTTTCAGTACCTTGCTTCATGCTTTTAGGAACAACCCATCAAGCCAGTATTATGCTGGCAATGATGATCGCAACTATCATCAGCTCACTAGATCAAGGAAATAGCCTTGCCGCGGTTGTGGAGAATTGCCCAGAGAACGTGCGTTATAGTGGCATTGCATTTTCATACAACTTGGGAATGGCGTTATTCGGTGGCACCGCACCGATTATTGTATCTTTATTGCTAGGGCAAGGCGGGATGTTGTCTCCCGCTTATTATTTAATAGGAATGGCATGTGTTAGTTTGTTTGCAGCAAGTTATCTTCTTCATCATAATCAGTCAATGAGGCCGGTGTAAGTTGAGTAGCTGTTTAGATAAAATGACACATCGGGGAGGCTGAATAGTTACGATAGAGTTAATATTAAATTTCCCTAATTTCACATTGCAGTACCCTCAAAAAATCATTATACTCGCCCCAACTTTCGCGGAGGATCGCGCATATATTTGGGGTAACACATATTGACCACTGCACAAACAAAATCAGTAACAAACGCAGTGTATCGTATAGTTTTTTATCAATTCCTGATGATAGTAGGGTTCGTTTTGATTTTAATGATCGCAAAAGACACGAAAAGTGGGCTTTCAGCTTTAACCGGCGGATTAGCGTATTGGTTGCCTACCTTTATTTTTACACGAAGCGTTGCTGCGTGCGCAGGCGCACGCCAAGCGGGACGTTTTATGATCGCGTTTTTTGGTGGGGAAGTTTTTAAGCTAGTGTTGAGTGGCGCCTTATTTTTGTTTGCTGTTAAGTATCTGCATGTAGAGCTCGTCGATGCAGTGGTCGGACTTGTGGTTGCTATTGTTGCATTTTGGGTCGCTTCCATTGCTTGTCTTTATCGATCAGGGGCCGCGCTATGAGCCAACTGCCAGCTAATTACATTGAGCATCACCTCACCCATCTTCAATTAAACTTGAATAACTTTACTATCGGCAATGGTGGTTTTTGGACGCTTAACCTAGATACCTTTATTGTTGGCTTGATCACCGCATTGCTGATCGCAGGTGTCACACGTTACGTCGCCGTCAATATGAAAGTCGGCGTTCCTGGTACTTTGCAAAATGTAGTGGAAGCCGCCATTGGATTTGTAGATCGTTCTGTGCGCGATACTTATCATGGAAAAAGCCAGTTGATTGCGCCATTGGCGCTGGTGCTTTTTTTATGGATCTTTTTAATGAATACACTGGACTTGCTGCCAGTAGATTTTATACCATCCCTGATGCGAGTGGCTGGTGTAGAACACTTTAAAATTGTACCGACTGCTGATCCTAACATGACGTTCAGTATGTCTATTACAGTCTTTTTCTTGATTCTTTTTTATAATTTTACAGTAAAAGGCTGGCATCTAGGAAAAGAAGTGTTGACTAAGCCTTTTGGTCCTTGGTTATTTCCGGTTAATGTTTTTTTCCGATTACTCGAAGAAGTAGTAAAACCTTTTTCATTAGCATTACGACTCTTCGGTAATATGTTTGCCGGTGAGCTTATATTTGTACTAATTGCTATGTTGCCCTGGTGGTCTCAATGGTTACCCGGTGGAATATGGGCAATTTTTCATATTTTAATTATAACGGTTCAAGCGTTTATTTTTATGATGTTGACGATTGTTTATCTCAGCATGGCGCATGATTCACATTAGTTTTTTTATTTAGAGGAGAGGTTCATGTTGGAAATCGCAAGTTTAGTAGCACAGGTACAAAGTTTTAAGGCTATTGCAGCAGGCTTATTAATAGGTCTTGCATCAATGGGTACAGCGATTGGCTTTGGCATATTAGGTGGAAAATTTGTTGAAGGTGTTGCTCGTCAACCCGAACTATCCAATCTGTTGATGGTGCGCGTATTGATTATGTCAGCATTGGTCGACGCATTTGCGGTTATCTCTATCGTAATGGGGCTCTTGTTATTTTTCACAAATGGTCCATTTGTTTCTTATGTGATAGAAACAGCTAAACAAGCTACTTAAGCGCGAGGAAAAAGAATGGAGATTAATGCAACTTTACTCGGTCAGCTGATCACCTTTGCGATCTTGGTGTGGTTTACCATGAAATATGTTTGGCCGCCAATCACCAAGGCGATGCAAGAGCGTGAAAAATTAATTGCGGCCGGTTTAGAAGCGGCTGAGCGCAGCAAGCGTGAGCTTGAGCAGGCTCAGCATAAAGCTATATCTATCA
The DNA here is from genome assembly GCA_002404295.1 of Legionellales bacterium UBA4722. GTDB lineage: Bacteria > Pseudomonadota > Gammaproteobacteria > DSM-16500 > DSM-16500 > UBA4722. The sequence continues at coordinate 20,392 of DHJK01000151.1, read as the reverse complement.
TTCAAGATGCCAAGCGTGATGCCTCACTAGTGGTTGATGCAGCGCACAAACGTTCCTTGCAAATGATTGAAGAGGCGAAAGAGTCAGCGCGAGAAGAAGGCAACCGCTTGATTGCGCATGCCAAAGATGAAATTGGGCGTGAAGTGAATCAGGCAAAAACAATCTTACGTAAGCAATTATCGCAGCTTGCAGTGCTAGGTGCTGAAAAAATTATTAAACATAATTTGGATGCATCGATGCAAAAGACCCTACTCGATGAATTTGTGGCTGAACTATAATGACAGGCAACATGACAACCATAGCAAGACCTTATGCAACAGCAGCGTTTGAATATGCGTTGCAAAAAAATGCATTGCAAGCATGGGATGAAATGTTGTCAGGTGCGGCTTTAGTAGCTAAAGATAAGGCTGTTATGGCTTTGTTATCTAATCCAATCGTAACAAAACAAAAAATGGCTGATTTTTTCTGTGATATTTTATCCACTACACTGGATACAGAAAAACAAAACTTTATACGCTTATTGGCAGAAAATAACAGATTGTCTGTTTTGCCCGCTATTGCAAAATTATTTGCAACCTATCGTGCGGAACAAGAAAAAAAGCTAACTGTACAAGTGACTTCAGCCATTGCATTGGATGAAGCCTATCAACAGACGCTTGCGGCAACTTTAACAGAGCGGCTGCATCTTCAGGTTTCGTTGCAGTGTGCCATTGACCCCACTTTGCTAGGCGGGATTATTGTAAAAGCAGGTGATAAGGTCATGGATGGCTCTATACGTGGCAAATTAAATCGATTATACGAATCTCTTTAAGGTAATGAACTATGCAACAATTGAGTCCAATAGAAATTAGTGAATTCATCAAAGATCGCATTGCACAACTTGATGTTAAAGCAGAAGTGCGCACCGAGGGGACGATTGTCAGTATTAAAGACGGTATCGTTCGTATCCATGGTCTAGCGGATGTGATGCAAGGTGAAATGATAGAGCTCCCTGGCAATATTTTTGCTATGGCGATGAATCTGGAGCGTGATTACGTGGGCGCGGTTGTGTTGGGCAGCATCGAAGGTTTATCTGAAGGTCAAACCGCAAAATGTACCGGACGTATTTTAGAAGTGCCTATAGGCGAAGCCTTATTAGGTCGTGTCGTAGATGCATTAGGCAATCCTATCGATGGTAAAGGCCCTATTAATGCAACAGAAACCGCACCTGTTGAGAAAGTGGCGCCGGGTGTTATTTTCCGTCAGCCTGTTACGCAACCACTGCAAACAGGTATAAAAGCGATCGACTCTATGGTGCCGATTGGCCGTGGCCAACGAGAACTTATTATTGGCGACAGACAAACAGGCAAAACAGCCGTTGCGATCGATGCCATTATTAATCAGCGTGGCACAGGCGTTATCTGTATCTATGTGGCAATTGGCCAAAAAGCGTCTTCTATCGCCGCAGTCGTGCGTAAATTAGAAGAGCATGATGCAATGTCCTACACGATTATTGTTGCAGCACCGGCTGCCGATGCAGCCGCATTGCAATATATTGCACCTTATGCAGGTTGCACCATGGGAGAATACTTCCGTGATAGAGGTGAAGATGCACTTATTATTTATGATGATTTAACAAAACAAGCCTGGGCATATCGCCAAATTTCCCTTTTATTACGTCGTCCTCCAGGTCGTGAAGCGTATCCTGGCGATATTTTCTATTTGCATTCGCGTTTATTGGAACGTGCATCACGCGTGAATGTGGAATATGTAGAAAGAATGACGAAAGGTAAAGTCAAAGGCAAAACAGGTTCACTGACGGCATTACCTATTATTGAAACGCAAGCAGGCGACGTTTCTGCATTTGTTTCAACAAACGTCATTTCGATTACCGACGGTCAAATATTCTTGGAAACAGATTTGTTTAACTCAGGTGTTCGTCCTGCTATTAACGCAGGTCTGTCCGTATCACGTGTAGGTGGTGCAGCACAAACCAAGATTATTAAGAAATTGGTGGGTGGCATTCGTATTGCACTGGCGCAGTATCGTGAGTTAGCAGCCTTTTCACAATTTTCATCCGATTTAGATGAAGCAACACGTAAGCAACTGGAACGTGGCCAACGTATCACCGAAGTGATGAAGCAAAAGCAATATTCACCACTTTCTGTGTCTGAAATGGCGCTTGTCTTGTATGCGGCTAGTGAAGGTTATATGGATGACTTACCCATTAACAGGATTGCTGATTTTGAACATGGCATCTTAGGATTTGCACGTGGTAACTATCATGACTTCATGACCAAAATTAATGAAACAGGTGATTATAGTGACGAAATCGTTAACACATTGAAAACGATTATCGCCTCATTTAAAGCGAATTATGTATAAAGGTAGTGCGTTATGGCTATAGCGAAAGAAGTTCGCACTAAAATACAGAGCATTAAGAATACGCAAAAAATAACGCGCGCTATGGAAATGGTCGCAGCGAGCAAAATGCGTAAAGCACAAGATCGTATGCGCCGTGCAAAACCATACGCACATAAAATTTTGCAAGTGATAGGTCATTTAGCTAAAGGTCATCCTGAGTATCGTCATCCGTATCTGCTGACACGTGAAATTAAACGCGTTGGTTTTATTATAGTGACCTCGGATCGAGGCTTGTGTGGCGGGCTTAATGCCAATTTATTAAGGCACTCGTTACAACAGATTAAAAAATGGAAAGATGCGGGCGCTGAAATTAGTCTTTGCTTAATAGGCACTAAAGCAGAGCATTTTTTCAAGCGGGTTGGTGGACAGGTTCTAGGGCATGCGGATCATTTAGGTGATGCGCCAAAATTAACTGACTTGGTCGGTATTGTGAAAGTCATGTTAAACGCTTATATGGACAATCAAATTGATGCCTTGTTTTTGTGTTCTAATGAATTTGTTAACACCATGAAACAAGAGCCAACTGCGCAGCAAATGCTGCCTATTGTGGCTTCAACGAACGTGAAATTAGAGCATTATTGGGATTATATTTATGAACCCGATAATGCAAGAGAATTACTCGATACCTTGTTGAGTCGTTATGCTGAATCACAAGTGTATCGCGGCGTGATTGAAAATATTGCCTGTGAGCAAGCAGCGCGAATGGTTGCGATGAAGAATGCAACAGAGAATGCGGCTGATTTGATTAATGATTTGCAGTTGGTTTATCACAAGGCACGTCAAGCAGCAATTACGCGTGAGCTTACTGAAATTGTTGCAGGCGCAGCTGTTGTATAATTGTAAAAAAATAAACATATAGAGGTAACCTAAATGAACGTAGGTACAAATACAGGTAAAGTGATAGAAATCATCGGCGCGGTTGTGGACGTAGAATTTCCACACGGTGCTACCCCTAAAATTTTTCACGCACTTAGAGTCGAAGAAAAAAATTTGGTGCTGGAAGTGCAACAACAATTAGGCGACGGTATCGTTCGTACGATTGCAATGGGCACTACCGATGGTTTGCGTCGCGGTCTTACCGTGATGAATACCGGCGAGCCAATCATGGTTCCAGTAGGTCAAGAAACGTTAGGACGTATTATGGATGTCTTAGGCGATCCTATTGATGAAGTAGGTCCTATTACCACTAAAAAGCGTTTACCTATTCATCGCGCACCCCCTTCATTCGCAGAACAAGCGGCGTCAGAAGAATTACTTGAAACCGGCATCAAAGTCATCGATCTTATTTGCCCCTTCGCTAAAGGTGGTAAAGTCGGCTTATTCGGCGGCGCAGGCGTTGGTAAAACGGTTAACATGTTAGAATTGATTCGTAACATAGCGATCGAACACAGTGGCTTCTCCGTGTTTGCCGGTGTGGGCGAAAGAACACGTGAAGGTAATGATTTCTATTTAGAAATGAAAGAATCCAAAGTATTGGATAAAGTATCATTAGTATATGGTCAAATGAATGAGCCGCCAGGCAATCGTTTACGTGTTGCATTGACAGGTTTAACTGTCGCTGAAAGTTTCCGTGATGAAGGCCGTGATGTATTACTTTTCATTGATAATATTTTCCGTTATACACTTGCGGGCGTAGAAGTTTCTGCATTGTTAGGTCGTATTCCCTCCGCGGTTGGTTACCAACCTACGTTGGCAGAAGAAATGGGTATGTTGCAAGAACGTATTACATCCACCAAAACAGGATCCATTACATCCGTACAAGCGGTCTATGTACCCGCAGACGATTTAACCGACCCATCCCCTGCTACCACTTTTGCGCATTTGGATGCAACCGTTGTATTATCCAGACAAATCGCAGAAATCGGTATCTACCCTGCTATCGATCCGCTGGATTCCACCAGCCGTCAATTAGATCCATTGATTGTAGGCCAAGAGCATTATGATGTGGCATTATCAGTTCAACGCACATTGCAACGCTACAAAGAATTAAAAGATATTATTGCAATTTTAGGCATGGACGAATTATCCGAAGAGGATCGTTTGACTGTGATGCGTGCACGTAAAGTGCAACGTTTCTTGTCACAACCTTTCTTCGTTGCAGAAGTATTCACGGGTGTGCCTGGTCGTTATGTACCAATTAAAGAAACCATTCGTGCCTTCAAGGGCATCGTGGAAGGCGCTTACGATCATTTGCCAGAACAAGCGTTCTACATGGTCGGCACCATTGATGAAGCAATAGAAAAAGCGAAAACAATAAAGTAGTCTTATTATTAAAAGACATTAAAGGCATTATTTTTTATGACAGGTACGCGAGTGACATTACGTCTAGACATAGTAAGCGCTGAAGAAGCTATATTTTCTGGCGAAGTCGATATGGTGTTTGCGACTGGCGTCATGGGCGAACTCGGTATCGCACCTGGCCATGCGCCTTTAGTGACTGCATTAAAGCCCGGTAATATCCGCGTCATTTCACCTGATACCAAAAAAGAAGAAGTCTTCTATGTCAAAGGCGGCCTGTTAGAAGTGCAGCCTTATGTTGTCACCATCTTAGCTGATACAGTCGTGCGTGCTCATGATATTGATGAAGCCGCTGCATTAGAAGCAAAATCACGCGCAGAGCAAGCACTTGCCAGTAAATCCTCCGAAATTGATTTTGCTAAAGCCACTGCGGAATTAGCTGAAGCGATTGCACAGATACGTGCAGTGCAGCGGATGAAAAAGCATTTAAAATAGCATTATCTATTACCCATCGTGAATCGTGCCCGTACTCACGTGCGTGCCCCATAAGCGGCGTCAAGCTAAGGAAAAACTCCCTTTCAAACCCGTCATTGCGAGCGCGAGCGAAAGCA